>JAUIKB010000611.1 GCA_030430975.1 Polyangia bacterium | reverse complement strand
CGTACTGAGGTTGTTCTTATGGCTTCAAGTCGCCGACCCGTTTCATCCGCTCCGCCGACATCGCACATCCGCGTCCTTGGAGATCGGGCCGCCCGCATCCTACTCGCCGACGCCGATCCGGTGTCCCGAGGCTGGCTCAAACCGATCTTGGAGACGCTGAAAGCTGAGGTGGCGGTCGTTGAATCCGGTTCCGCGCTCCAGAAGGCGATCCGCAGCCAAGAGACGATCGATTTGGTCGTCGCCGCGGCGCGACTACCCGCACCGAGCGGGCTCCAGGTGCTGGCGGCCGCGCGAGCCGAGGACCGACTGATGCCGTTCATTGTGATCACGTCATTTCAGCACGGCCGCGTGCGGGTATTCGTCAGCGACTCGACCGGCACCGTGTTGTCCAGTCGCGTCGTCGACGGTGAAAACCTGGCCGTGCTGGCGTCAACGTTGATCGAAGACTCGGCCGGCCGATCTGCGCCGACCATCGCACGCTAGCCCAGCAACACGGTCTAGCGCCGGTCGGTGCTACACTGAGGGCGATGGAGCCCGCAGCGCAGGTCGAGATTCAGTTGGGGCACATGTGCAACAACCGCTGCGTCTTCTGTACCAGCGGCCAACAAACCGAACTCGGCCGCGCGCGCCCGCTTGAAACCCAGCCGATCATCGATCGGATCGACGCGGCGTTCGCGCAAGGTATGCGAAAGCTCACGCTGCTGGGTGGCGAGCCAACGCTACAGCCGGGCTTCAAAGACGTGCTTCGCCGTGCAGTCGAACTCGGCTTCGAAGAGATCGTCGTATTCACCAACGGCGTGAAGACCGCACGTCCCGCCTACGTCGATGAGCTGCTCGCGATCGCTTCCAACATCACCTGGCGGATCTCGCTTCAGGGGGCGACCAAGGCCGCCCATGAACGGACCACGAAAAAGAGCGGCAGCTTCGACCGCATCGTGCGATCGCTCGAGAACCTGCATCAGCGCGGCGAACACATCACCGTCAACATGTGCGTCGTGCAATCTAACTTTGAGAGCGTCTCGGAGTTCCCTGCACTGATATTGCCTTTCGACGCGCAGCAGCTGCACCTCGACATGGTCCGTCCTCTCGATGCCGGCGAGCGCTCCGACGAAGACTTCGCCCAGATGATCCCGCACTACTCCGACATGGTGCCGGCGCTCAGAAAAATGGTGGCTGGATTCCCGGACGACTTCGACGTGAACATCGGTAACCTGCCGTATTGCATCGCGCCCGACTTGGCGCCGGTGATCCATCACGACGGGGAGCGCACGTATACGGTCGCGGTCAACGACACGTCGCTGAGCGATCCGTGGGACAAGTACGAGGTCAAGCGGCGCGACAAGGGCAAACCCGAGAGCTGTCAGCAGTGCGTATTCGAAGCGCGCTGCAACGGGGTGTTCGATCGCTACGTCGAGCTGTACGGCACGTCGGAGCTAGTCCCCGTGTCGCGCGAGCGCCTGGCGCGCAGTGACCCGAAGCGAAAGCTGCTGTGGGCACACCTGGCGCCGCTTCTCAGGGCACTGCGCCAGCGGGTCTTGCCCGGCGGCGGGGCCGTGGCCGCGCGCCCCGCGGGCGACCGCGAAGTCTCGATCACCGTAACGACGGACTCTGGTGAACTCCGCCTGGCCCTGGTACCGCCCGGCGCAGCCGCGGGTCCGTACATCGTGGCTCGCACCGATGACTTCGACGCCAGTCTTTCGAACGTGCCGAAACAGGCCGCTGACGGCGCGACTGCGCTCGGCGAGCTATGTGACGCGTTCGTCGCCGCTGGCTACCCGCTGCTTCATCCGCCCGCGGTCGACCTGTTCGGCGATCTACCGCGCGGACTACGCGGACGACTGAGCCGGCTCAGGCAAGCCGCCCCGTTCGGCGACGTCACGTGGAGTCACACGCGGCTCGACGGCGGAGAACGGGCAGAGCTGGTGCTCACCGACGCCGACGGGTCGGAGGCATGCGTGTGGCTGGCCATGACGGGCGGCAAGGTCAGAGGCGGCTACACCGTGGCCGAACAGCCGTCCCCCAGCCTCGTCGACGGTGTCCGCTCGGTGATGCGCGCGCTCTCACGCTAGCGCGAATCTGGCGACGGGTTCATTTCTGACCCACACCCTACGACCGCTAGCTGGGCGCTGGCGCTGCGGATTTCGCGCCAGGCGGTGTTGCCGCTGACTTGGCGGGCGCAGCCGAGGGCGCCAGCGCAGAGCCAGAGCCGGAGGACTCCGTTTGCTCTGCGCCCTCTGGCAACCGCCGCAGGTTGCCCCACTCGAACGGTTCGGTCCCGGGCGTGAGCATCTGCTCTTTATCTGGATTGATATAGTACCAGGCGTACCCCTTGCCCAAACCGACGACGTAGAAGCTCTGAGCTGGACTGAGCGCGCGACCCAGCAAGGCCAGCGGCGTGCCCTTATTGTTCTTCGCCATGTCGAGCACGACCACGGCGTGGTTGGGCTTGCCCTTGTGGAGAAGAAAATCGCCGGGTCGAACCTCAGCGGCGGGCGTGACCTTCGACTCCTTGCCAAACGAAACGGTGTTGGACCAGTTGTAGACGGCCTCGATATACGCACGGAACGCTGGATGGGTCGGTTTGCTCGGCTTACCCTTGCGTTGCCACTGGATGGCCGCGCCCGCGGGGACCACGCGGTCACCCTGCAGCCAGCGCGAAAACGGCAGCGCCGTGCCCGTCGCGGCGCGATACACGACCTGATCGATCTTGCCTTGGGAGAGCAGCCACTCGCCATGCAGCCGCAACACGATGTCGGTGCTCGTCTGCGTCGACGCCTTGCCCACGTCGAGGGCCACCACGCCTGCGAGGTGCTGATAGTCTCCAGCCAGCACCTCTTCGCCTTTGTGGTTCACGACCGGCGTGCCAGGAGCCGCCATCGGCAAGCCCCGCAGCCATTCGCCGAACGACCCTTTCTCCAGCTCGATGCGGCGGTAGTCCGGCGGCACGGGAAAACGATTCTCAAGAGTGTCAACCGCGTCGGGCATGTGCTCCAGGCCGTCGTTGGCCAGCCACAGATACCGCTTCGGATCCGGAGCAACCGGCTTCTTCTTGGCACCGACAGGAACCGGGGCCGCGCTCGACTTGCTAGGCGGCTCCGCAGAAACGCTGGCCACCACGGCAGAAGTCGTCGACGATTCGGCAGGCGTTGGCTCAGCCTTCGTCTTACAGCCAATGCACATTACGGTAGCCGCGGCGCAAGGCAGCAGGTACTGGCGCAACGGTGCAAGCATAACGGCATGGTAGCGCACGCCTGGTAGGAACCACCAAGAAGGCAGCAATCGAAAGTTCTCCTGGGATGCGAGATCGGACAAACGAGCTGGAAAATAACCGGTGGCTTATTGAAGCATCACTGTGTCTCATGATGGCGACGGCCTGCGCCCCTGCGCCCGTTCGCCAGCCCGCCACGCCACCGCAAGCGGCGCCCTCGCCCGCCGCGCCGCAGCCGGTAGCCAGTCCGCAACCAGAGGATACGCCGAGCCCCAGCGTGGAAACAAAACCCACATACCCGCCGGTCTTCACGGCCACGTACTCGTGTCCGGAGGACATGGCGCTGGTATGGCGGATCACAACGCCGTACTGCATCGATCGCTACGAAGGCAGCCTGGTGCACGCGAAAGACGCTAACAAGGTGTGGCCACACAACAAGCACATCGATGGACGAGAGAAGTCAGTGCTGGCCGTGAGCGTCGCCGGGAGACGGCCGCAAGGGTACATCAGCGGGCAACAGGCCGCACAAGTCTGCAAACAGGCGGGAAAACGCCTGTGCGAGATAGACGAATGGGTCACAGCGTGTCGCGGGCCCAATCGAACGGTTTACCCGTACGGGAATAAACGTCGACCCAACAAGTGCAACGACCGCTTCAAGACTCTGAACTATCACCCAGTCCCTCGCCTTTGGAAAAAACACGCCTCCGCCGACGCCGACCCCAAGCTCATGTGGCATCCGTCATGGATGAACGACGACCGACTCGTCCTGATGGACCATACGCTGACCAACACCGGCGAAAAGTCGGAGTGCACAAACGGCTACGGCGTGTACGACATGGTCGGCAACCTCCACGAGTGGGTGAACGACCCCGCCGGAACGTTCTTTGGCGGGTTCTTCATGGACACTTTCCAAAACGGCCAAGGCTGCGAGTACCGCACGCGCGGACACGGATTCGAGTACCACGACTACTCGACGGGTTTTCGCTGCTGTGACGATGCGACCGCTACGTCGACCGAGTCCGCTACGGAGACAGCCGCCAGCGCTGAGCCAGGCGCTACTCCGAAATGAGCGCCGCAATCAGCAGGGCGTTCTCCTCGATGTCCCAGCTAAACGTGACGCCTACGAACGAAACCGCCAGCCCGCTCGGCATGAATGCCTTATCCCGGACCCAGGACACGACGCCGGGAGCCTCGAGCGGATCGCGGTCGGCACGCTTCGATAAGCGCAGCTTGACTGTTTCACCTTTGCGAACCGGCCAGGGTCGCTTGAACGGCGGGCGCACCTGAATGAT
>JAUIKB010000610.1 GCA_030430975.1 Polyangia bacterium | reverse complement strand
AGGGCCTGCTCCTTCGGCGTAAGGACTTTCTGCAGCGCGTTCATCTGATCCGTCTGAAGCTTGAAGCGCTTGGCTCGCACCGCTTTGAGACCGTCGATCGCCTTCCTGTACGCGGCCTGATCGTTGCTCTGCGCTTTGATCAGTTTGCGCATGGCTTTCTTATGGGTTTTCGCCTGCTTGTGAATCGCGATCCGTTTGGTGTCGTAGCCGGCCAGAATCGCCGCAGCTCGCTTTGCTTTGGCGTCCGTCAAGCCAGCGTTGGTGAGCCACTTCACGCGCATCTGGTTGCGCTGGGCGGGAGTTGCCTTCTTGAACTTGTGCTTCGCGCGCTTCTTGGCTGCGGTTTTGGCTTTCGCCGACGCCGCGGCGGTCGGTGCCTTCGCTGCGCCCGCTGGCTTGGCCAAGGCGGGCGCCGACACGAGTGACAAAGCGAGGGCGGTGGCGAGGGTGCGAACGGGTTTCATGCGGGGGTCTCCTTGGGGTGGTGGGCTGCGGGACAGCGACTGACACACGTTCAATGCCCGGCCCGCCGCCAGCGTTAAACAAACCAAAAAAACCAATTGATCCGACTATTTATAGGTCATGCCTTTGCGCCACTGGTGGCTTTCCCTAGGTTTGCGCGGTGACCGACAGCTCCAAGTCCAAGCGCCGCGCGGAGCTGCTCGAGCGATTTCGGCAAGGCTTCGCGGAGATGATCCCGCACAACCGAGCCCTGGGGCTGCAGTTCGAGGACTTCGAGGCGGGTGCAGCGATCATCCGCCTCCCCTACAGCGCCAAGCTAGTGGGGAACCCGGAAACAGGCGTGCTCCACGGCGGCGCCATCACCGCGTTGATGGACGCAACGTGCGGCGCATCGGTGTTTATCAAGCGCGGCACGCCGGGGCGCATCGCGACCCTCGACCTGCGCATCGACTACTTGCGCAAGTCACCGCCCCAGAAGGACGTTTGGGCGCGCGCCGAATGCTTCAAACTAACGCGCAGCGTCGCGTTCGTGCGGTGCCTCGCTCACAACGGCGATCCAGAGGACCCGGTCGCGTCGGGCGCGGGCGCGTTCATGCAGTTCGACTCCGGCAGCATCGGCGTCGTGGGGAATGCAGGATGAAAGAGTTCCGACGCTGGATTAATGCTGCACGGGAAAAAAATGACCCGTCCCTGTTAACCAACGCCATCCCGTATTGCCAGTTCCTGGGACTCAGTCTCGAGCTGATGAACGGCGAACTGATCGGCAAGTTGAAGCACGCCGACACCAACATCGGTAACCCTGTGATACCCGCGCTGCACGGCGGCGTGACCGGCGCATTGATCGAATCGACCGCGGTCCTCACGCTGCTGTGGACCGAGGAAACCGCCATCTTGCCCAAGACCATCAACATCACTCTCGACTACTTGCGCACCGCGCGCGCCGTCGAGACGCTCGCCTCCGCGACGATCACCAAGCACGGGCGGCGGGTCGTCAATGTGAGCGCCACGGCGTGGCAGGGGGCAGAGCGCGACAAGCCGATCATCTCAGGCAGCGCCCACTTCCTGGTCGCCGAATGATCCTCACCTGGGGCGAGCTGCTCTGGGATGTGTTTCCGGCCCGCGGTGAGCGTCGTTTAGGCGGCTGCGCTGCCAACGTCGCCTATCACTTGGCTCAGCTCGGAACGGAGCCGCTCCTGGTGAGCCGCGTCGGCGACGACGTGCTGGGAAAGAGCGCGATCACCAGCCTACGTGGCGCGGGTGTGTCGGTCGCGGAAGTTCAGATCGATCCCGACTGCCCGACCGGAACCGTCACGGTGGATCTGAGTGGCGCCGAGCCGACGTACAGCCTCGCCGAACAGGCAGCGTGGGATCGCATCGAGGCGTCGCCCCGCGTGCTGACGGCGGCGCGGAGCGCCAAGGCAATCGTATTTGGAACCCTCGCGCAGCGCACGTCGCTCGTATCAGGCGCGCTAAACGCGGTGCTCGAGGTCGCAACCGGTCCGCGGGTGTGCGACCTGAACCTGCGGGCGCCGTTCGATACGGGGGAGCTCATCGACTGGGCGATACCGCGCGCCGACGTCCTCAAACTCAACGAGCATGAGGCGGCCCGCGTCAGCCGCGCGCTAAACGCCGACGACCCGGTCGATGCACTGCTAAAACGATACCCCTCGCTGCTGGTGATCGTCACGCTGGGCGAGCGCGGTGCTGAACTCGCCTGCGCCGCGCATCGCGTGTCCGTCGGCGCCCCGGCCGCTGCGCCCGGTGGCGATAGCGTCGGGGCCGGGGACGCGTTCACCGCCGCGATCGCCGCGCTCATCGCCGAAGCGGGGCGCGACCGTGTTGTGGCGTCGGCCGACGCACTTCGACAGCTCGGGAAGAAAGCGTGCGCCTACGCGTCGGCAACCGTCGCCGAGCGCGGCGCGACGCCGATCGTTGTCAGCGAATGAGCGGCAGCTGACGCGGACCCAAGCGTTCGTCTACCGCACGCTCCACTTCCTCGAGCCAGCCCTCGCGTTGGGCGGGGTCTAGCCGTAGCGGAGCCAAGTTGCGCTCTTCGAGCTCGCGCTCGATGCGCCGTTGAATCGCACTCTGGAACTCCGGATCTACGTTGCGTACGCCGTCTGCCGTCGGGCGGTTCACAATCGGGACGTGCACCAACAGCGCGTAGGTCCGGGTCCAAGCGTCGACCAGCGTGCTGAGCTCAGGCGTGCCGCCGCGCGCGACCAGCAGATATGCGTAGTTGTCGAGGACGCTGCGATCGCACACGACCACCGGTGCGCGCGATTGCGCCACGATCTCATCGGCGATCTGAGTGTGTAGGATCCATGACTGGGCGTCGAGGTTGGTCTCGCGATTGATGGGCAACGGGCACCGGCGCGCCACTTCGTGCACAACCTCGAGCACGACATCGTTGGCCTTGAGCCGCGCCGCCAGCCCGTAACAGAGCGTCGTCTTGCCGATACCGTGGGTTCCGATAAACGCGATCTTGAAGCGTTCCGACGCCGGCATGCTCCGAGTCTACACCCAGGCTAAGCTCACTCCATGCGCCATCTCGTTCTGTGCCTGGCTCTGATCGGAGTGTGCTCGTCCGTCATCGCCGCGAAGCCCCATGCGAAGCGCGGACAGCGCGCGTCCAACTCCGACTTGGTGGATCCATTCTTGGGAGTGCGGACGAACGCAAAGCCGAAGGCGCCAAAGCCGAAGGAAGCACCAAAGCCGAAGGAAGCACCAAAGCCGAAAGGCACCTCAAGCGTCGTCGACCCATGGCACGCCGACTCGCGCCCAGCTACCAAACGCACCCATCCTAACCTCGTCGATCCGTTCGCCAAGACGAAACCAACCCGCAAGCGTCCGTCTCAGGTGAAGCCCCCGTGGCGCGGTCGGCGCTCGACCAAGACCACCCGTAAGCACTCGGCGCGCTGCGGAGTCATCGATCCGTGGTCAACCCAGGACTGTACAACGCCTCGCGTCGTCCCCAAGCGGCCGCGCCGAACAAAGAAGCGGACGGACGTGATCGATCCCTGGTCCGTTCCGAAGACCAAACGAACGCGCCCTCGGCGCAGCGACCGAAAGCCGAAAGCGGTTCGCGCGAAGCCACGACGTTCCGACACCGTCGTCGACCCGTGGCGCAAGTAGTCACGCACCGATCGTGTAGTACCGAGACTCTAGCTTCGCAGCCCGCTGCGCTCGATCACGAGTTCGGCCAGCAGCGAGTGAACGCCAAGCGGTTCGGCAACGGAGACGCTAACGTGATGGCCGGCCGCTGCTTCCGCCGCCAAACGAGGAATGTCCTCCGACACGTGACGACCGGCGGCGAGGAAGTACGGCACGACGATGATGTCGGTCGCCCCCGCATCCACGCAGGCCGCGACTCCAGCGGTGATATCCGGACTGGCCAGTTCCATATGCGCGACTCGAACGATCGTGCCGGCTGGCAGCTTATGCTCGACCAACCTCGCCACCGCGGCGAGGTTATCGTTGGCAGCCGCCTTGCGACTTCCGTGATCCACCAACAAAAGCGCTCGCATCGACCGATGTTAGCGCACACGTGGACTCAGTGCCGCTTCAATGCGGCCTGATTTCGCGGGAGCGCCGTGTTTCCTCAGAGAAACATTGGCGGCGAAAACCGAGTGTCCGGTTCGAGACTCGGGGAAGTCTTCCGGATCCACCAAACGGTTGGTGCCAGAAAACAGCACCAAATCGGCCCTTCAAGCCGAACTCAAGCACCAAAAAATCCTCGCGCCAAATCCGAGCGCTGTTCTATTCGGTTTCGCGCCGAACCTTGCTAAGGTGCCGACTTAATTGGTCGCGCTGCTGGAGTCGACTCAGCTACGAACAAGCCGTCACCTGTAGAATCTTGTTCAACCAACCCACTCCCACGCCAACCACGTTCCGCGACTGAGAGACCGAGAAGTAGACACGCTGGGGGACACGGCTCAGGCCGGTGTTGCAAGGGTTGCATATGACCGAATCCGCCAAGAAGTACGAGACCAAGCGCCCCAGACGACGCACGACGACCGGAGAACGGTCGTCTCGCGATCG
>JAUIKB010000609.1 GCA_030430975.1 Polyangia bacterium | reverse complement strand
GGACTGGGTGTGCGACGCCGGCAAGACGTATTGCGATGGCGATACCTTGATCGAATGTGCGGCCGACGGTTTCAGTATCGATAACTCGACCGACTGCACGGCGACCGGGCTCAACTGTTTCAACGGTGAATGCAAAGCGCAGCTCTGCAGCCCGAACACACAGTACTGCGACCTCGCGGCGAACGCTGTCATGCTGTGCTCCGCAACCGGCCAGACCGCGTCGGTGAGCGATCAGTGTACGTCAGCCGAGTACTGCGACGCGGCGTCGTCGACCTGCAAATCCCAGGTGTGTGCGCCGAGTCAGCCCGCGTGTGACGGGGACATCGCTACGACTTGCAATGCGCTGGGCAGCGGTTACGCCAGCGGCGGAACGGACTGCGCTGCCTCCGGCAAGGCTTGCTCGGCCGGCGCCTGCACAACTTGCCCCGGCGGCCCGGGGGTGCAGGACGCCGTGCGCCTGGTCGAGGTGCACGTTGGTGATGAGGACTACGTTATCCTGCGCAACACCCATCCGACGTGTTCGACGGATCTGCAGGGGATGCAGATCGATTTCTACGACGATGGGGTGTCGTTCCTCGTCACGCTACCGACCTACACGTTGGCGCCTGGTCAGGAAGTGTACGTCACGGAACCGGATGGTTTCCAAACCGGCGACATCCAGGCTCAGGACAACATCCTATGGGCGGGGGGACGCAGTGGCCACGCGCTGCTCTGCGCGGGTGCTTGCTCGACCGTGACGAACGTTGTCGACGCGCTGGCGTTCGACAGCACAATCGGACTGCCGTCGCCGGTCACGATGACGCCGGGGCCCGTAACCGGGATTACGGCCATCAACCAAGAGACACACGCATGGAAGCGCGTGGCGTTCTCGGGCAGCTATCCGGCGTTCGCGGCATCCGACTGGAGCCTCGACACTGCGAGTCGACCCTCTGATCCGAACACATCGCCAAACTGCCCCGTAACGCAGCCCGTCAACGGTTCGACCTGCACTGAATTCGGCGCTAGCTGCACATACAGCGCAATCACTTGCATTTGTTTTACCACCTGGTCCTGCACCTGAGCCGACCGTCGGGCCTGACTGGCTCGGTGTTGCGCGCTCGCCACACCCAGACGGCGTAGGGTGGCTGACCGTCAACACGCTAGCCGCGATTCGGGCGGTGCCCGACGCTTTGTCCGCAGGAACCGGCGCGCAAGTTCTGTAGCACCACTGTTGGTACGCTCCCTGCTTAGGCGGGGGCATGATGTACCGAAGCATTCGTCGAAACGCTGATTCTCACCGTCCGCCGAAACGTTGGCGGCAGTTCACGCTCGCGCTGCTGGGCGTGATGACGCTCGGTTCCGCGATCGCGTGTGGATCCTCGGAAGACGACCCCGACGCTGAGACGGGGCCGATCGGGCAGCCGGCGTCGAACGCGGCTGAGGCGTGGCCGAAACGCGCGACACCGCCGGCACCGCTAAGCACCGCGGAGGTGATCGACGGCTGCGCCGCCCTGGCGCGATGCGCGCTAACCGAAGCGAAGGAGCGGCAGGGTTTGGTGTCGCTATGTATTTATCAGGTGGAGTTTTCCGCCGAGCGCGCGATTCCGTTCCGGAACCTCGATGGCGAGTTGTTCGAGAACGCCGAATATGTGCTGAGGTGCGCCATCGCCGCAGGCGATCAGTGTTCGGAAGTCGACGCTTGTCAAGCGCAGCGAAGCGTCGACTTTCGTTGTGAAGAAGCCGGCTGCTCTAGCGACACGCAACGCGATGTGGCCTGTGCAGGTAACACTGCGACGATCACGGATGAAAACGGAGCGACGGTGACTCGTGACTGCACGACTGCGAACGCGACGTGCGACACCAAGTCGCCGACCGGCTGCACGGACCGGCCTTTCACGACGTGTGGTTTTGAGGGCAAGGCCGACCGATGTGACGGCAACATCCGGCTCGGCTGCGACGGCGCGGGGCAGGTGAGCTTCCGCGACTGTGCACGCCTCGGCGGGACATGTGAAACCGACACTTCCGGCGTGGGTGGCTGCGTGTATCCCGACCAGTCGCCGCGCTGCGATGCAGACGACACGTACCCGGAGGTGCGCTGCGAAGGCGACCAGCTGGTGACATGCGTTACGGGTCGCGAGGTGAAGCAGGCGGCGCCCGGCGTGTGTCCGGGATAACGTCGCCAGGAGATGTGGCCCACGGCGCTGGACAGTTGTTTGACGTTCAAATCAACCAACTGCCCAGCGTCGATTCGCTAGCGCAGCATGTCGCGCAACGCGTCGAGTCGCTGCTGCCACTCGGATTTGGCGCGCTCGATGTCCTGTCTTGATGCGAGCTTGACATGCTGAATGCTCACGGCGCTCTTGGCCTCGCCCTTTGCAGTGAAATAGAAGTGCGCTTGGGTACCGTCCGACCAATCCGCGCGGATCGACTTGTCCACGGTTGAGGTGCGGATGCGCTCGAGACCGTGCGGGAGCCACTTCTTGCGGTGTCGAGCACTGGCGAACATCTGGTACAGCGTGGAAACGCCGACGGGGTACGTTCGGCTCTTGTTGGCGCTGTATTCGCCGCCGCCCAGCTGCCCCACGTCGCGCATGCAGCGGATGCGCTCATATCCGACGGTCACGGTCTGCGCCCACCACGGTCCAACGCCAAAGTCGGTTCGCAGCAGCTTGGCGATGGCCGGGTGTTTGAGGGTGTGAGCGTCTACGGCATCGAGCGCTGCGACCCACTGCGCCCACGTCTTGCCCGTCTTGGTGCGGACGGCGTCGTCGCTCATCCCGGCCAGGGTTGGCCAGTCCTTGCGCGGCGCGGCCGACGTGAGCTTCGGTGCTGCCTTCTTTAACAGCGACGCGCGAGCAGCGGTGTAGGATTCGCCGGTCTTGGCCATGCGCGCGCGCACGAGCTTCTTCTGATCTTTGTTTTTGGGCATTCGATGTTCCTTCGATCGCCGACGCCGACTCACTCCTCAGCAGTGGGCCCGCCCGGCAAGATGCGAAGGCTCGAACCCGATTCGGTGGTGTGCCCACCTTTGCCCCGTTACACGGCGGACCGCGCGAGCCGGCGCTGAGGACCGGCGGAAGGGGTTTGGCGTGAATCATCGCCAGGACGGAGTATGGCGGGCCACGCCGGGCACCGTCAAGCGGACGCTTCACGGCGCGCGCTGGAAAGTGAGCGGCACCGTGAACGTGTCGTCGCCCGCCTCGGGCGGCGCAAACTGCACGCCTTTCAGTACGGCCGTCAGGCAGCTGATGAGCGAGCGAGGTAGTGTCGACGACGGGCTCACGTCGACCCGGGTCACCCGTCCGACTTGATCCACATGAACCGTGAACTCAACTCGGCCCTCGAGTTTGGGATCGCTCTTGAGCGTGTTGCTATAGCAGCGTCGGAAACGGCTCGCGTAGCGTCGGATGACTCGCTTCGATTCGGGGCTGAGCTGGGGCCCGTCGCTGCCCGGCGCGCGGCTGGGTCGCGGCTTCAGCGTGACTTTCTTTTCAGGCGCGGCAGCGGTCGGTGGCTGGGTGTCCGAGGACGATGGCGGAGGCGCCGACACGGACGCTGCCGGAGCTGGCGCGGGCGCACCGGTCGGGGTGCCCGATGACGCTGCCGGCGCCTGAGTCGCCTTGGCAGTCGTAGCGGGCGGTGTCCGAGTCGGCTGTGCGGCGGGGCTGGCAGGCGCCGGCCGGGGGCTGCACCCGGCCAGCGTCGCAATGAGCCCAATCGATACTACGGTGCTCGGCGCGGTCACCGCCCCAGTATGACACCGTTCGAGCGCAGCTAGTGTCGCGGCGGCGACACCAGCCGCTCGCGCCCGACTTCGCCTTTGACGAGCTCCTGCACCGGCTTTGACGCCAGGAAATCGTGTGGGAACCCCAGCTCGACGCGCGTTAGTTCGTCGAGTTCTTGTAGCGCCGTATCCGGCAACGCGAGCTGAGCTCCGGCGAGCGTGTCCTGGATCTGCGCGACCTTGCGCGCCCCGGCGATCGGGATAAACCGGTAGCCCTGAGCCATCACCCATGCGGTGGCCACCTGCGCGGAGCTGGCGCCTAGTTCGTCGGCGATGCGATCGACGACGCGAGCCACCGCCAGCCCTTGCTCGGACGATCGTCCGCGCGCCTCGTTACCGCCGGCACGGAGCGAGTCGTTGTCGCCGCCTCGCGTGTATTTTCCGGTCAACACGCCCCCGGCGAGTGGCGCCCAGGCCGTGACCGCTAGATCGAAATGCCGCGCCATTGGGACCAGGTCCCGTTCCGGCTCCCGCTGCAGCAAGTTGTATTCTACTTGGATACCTACGTAGCGAGTCCAGCCGCGGACGTCGGCCAGGACGTTGGACGCGCTCACCACCCAAGCCGGCGTGTCGCTGATCCCGATGTAATGCACCTTGCCTTGTCGAACGACGTCGTCCAGGGCACGCACGGTTTCTTCGAGCGGGGTGTCGTCGTCGTAGGCGTGTACCCACAATAGGTCGATGTAGTCGGTTTGGAGGCGTCGCAGGCTGGCTTCGACCGACTGCATCAGGTTCTTGCGG
>JAUIKB010000608.1 GCA_030430975.1 Polyangia bacterium | reverse complement strand
GATCGGTTGATGATTCGCGCGGCCTAACGGTCGTTACACCGCCGCCCGCAACCGAGACGCCAACGCCTCGAACTCTGCAGGTTCGGCTGTCACAACCCCGTATTCCCACGTCAGAACACGAGCCGGACGGTCACCTGGTTCGTGAATCGGGACGACGTGCGTGTGCAGATGTTCGCAAGTCATCGGTTGGGCCCTGCCGGAACCGAGCGTCGCTACGTAGCAGCGCAGCGGCTGCAATACAGCGCTCAACGCTGCCTGCGTAAAGTACGCGCGCTCACACAGCGTCGCCCAGCGCGCGACACCAGCCTCGGTCAACGTCTCTACGTGGTCGCGCACTGCGATCACGACATGACCCCACCGCACACCAAAGCGAGGTAAGAAGACGAACAGCTCAGGCGTCTCAGCGACAACCGCGCCGGGAACTACATCGCCGCGAATGATCTCACACATCAGGCACGAGTCCGTCACGGAACCGGCCTGCTCGCGACTGGCAGTCACCACCGCGATCGCCTCGGCCCGCTCAACGATTCTAGGCACCGGTCACCGCTCCTAGCAAAACGTGCCCCAGCACCGCTTCTTTCTCCACTTCTTGGGCTCCATCGGGCGCGGCTTCACTGTCGGCACCGGCCGCGCCTGCGCCGCAAACGCGACCGTGGGTTCAACGACCAGCGGCGCGCCGGAAACGACCGCCGCAACCTCGTCAGCCGTCGCCTTGAGGACCGCCTTCGTAAACCGGTAGTTCTCGTTTATGAACGCGACCGCTCCGTCGTAATAGTCCCGCGGGACCTTTGGCGGGGCAGCCGACCAAACCTGTGGGGCGCGCGACGGGCTAGACGCATCGGGCGGCGCGTAGGGCACGAAACTTCGGACGAGTGCCTCTTCGCGCTCAAGCTGCTGCTTGATCGCCAGCGTGCCGTACGACCATTCGGCGATCTGTGATTCGCTACACAGGACGTACTCGCGATACACCGACGAGCCCTCCGTTGTAGCGCCCACTTTCACCACATGGTAAATTGCGGCGAGCCGCGACGGTTTCGCCTGGACCTCGTCGAGTGGCACGGGCCTGCCGGTCAGGGTAGAGACACTCCACGGTTGGTCACTGGCTGGCTCGAACCGCGCGACCAACGCCTCGGGCTTGAGCCGTACTCGGATCAAGTGGGCGCCGTAGTTCTCACCCGGCCAGCCACGCAGCGTCGCCCAAGCTTGCGACCAGGCGAATCGACGCAGGCTCAGCGGGCCGGCACGGAGCAGGCGCGCCATCGGGTCGGTCGTTCTCGCCTCGAGCGCGGTGTCGAACCTTGACAGCTCACCAGACTTGCTACGCCGGTGCACGAGCAAGCGCTTAGTACGTCTGAGCTCGGCGATCTGATCCGCGGTCGTCCACGTAAACAGGACTGGCTGCGCGAAGTTGCCGTCGTTCACCAGCGCGGACTGCCACGACGGATCGACCGCCGCGACGGCGGACGCCGACGGCGGCGGCTGTGCCGACGGAGGCGGCCGGCGAGCTGGACTCGTCTCGCGAGCCGTGCCGGTCGACGCGGAGGGTCGAGGCTTGGACGTGCACCCCCCGACGCCGGCCACCAAGGCACCGGCTTGACCCAACCAGACGCGTCGATTGTACCTATCCATGAGACTTGAACGTGCGGGAGACCACTTCGATCTAAGTGACTTGCAACTAGCTAGAATCGTTGTGCGGGATTGCTCGAGCGCCCACTCTTGCAAACACCTTTGTAACAGATGGCCTTCGCGCGCTGGTCGTATGTCGGCTGGCACTTCCCACAGCCGCCCTGCGGATCACATACAAGGTTCGAGTAATCTTCCCACGCGTCGACGCACCGGCCGTGCCCGCAGCGGCCCGGTTGCACCGGCGCCCGCCTGCCACCCACGCCGCCACCGGTTTGAAACGTTTCACCCCCGCAACCAGCGGCCAATCCGAAGGTCGCCCGGACGCAACCCACGCCCAGCGCGACCAAGCGCTCTCGATTGCCCATTATCCCGACGTTATAGCATCGACCGGCAGATCTGAGCACGCTAGCTAAGGCGATAGCCAGAGCGGTACACCGGGACCGGTCCCGGGTCCTCGGCCAGCAGGCGAGCCACGTATTGCTGGGGTGGCTCTTTTTCTACATGGAACGTAATGTTCCGGGTGTGCGGGTCCTCGGCCATCGACAAGAAGCCCTCATCGGCCAGCATGCACAGCATCCCGAACGAATGGCTCGGCGTGCTGATCGGGTGCGCGCCCGCGCTCGGAATGTATGGATTCAGATCGCAAGCCATGAACGGACGATCCCGCCAACCTTCGTCCCGATCTCCCAGAAAATCCTCAATGAAGGCGCGGTAGATATCCTTGAAGTAGCCCTCCGCGAACGCTACCCACGCGTGGGGATCGGTGACCGCGAAGCGCCCATGCGGCGGCAAGATCACGCGCACCGCATGGGTCTCAAAGAACCTACGCAGGCGACGAATGGTCTGCAGGTACCGCTCATACGCCAGCGAATACGCCTGACCGAGCACCGTGAAGATCGGGATCACGAACTCCATGGACTCGGGCCTGTCGGGGTGCCCCTTGCAGATAATCGTGTCACCCGGCACGGCCACACCGATCGCCGCGTCGTAGTACAGCACGCAGTCCGACGAGTGCCCAGGCGTCGGTACAGCCAAGATGCCATCGGGCATCTGCCCGTAGTCCACGAACCGCAGTGCGCTCTTGGGCGTCCGTGCGAAGTATCCCGCGTAGCGCTTGCGAAGCGCGCTGCTGACGATGCCCTCGTCGCCGAGCGTGTTGTACTGCTTCAACCCCCAATGCGAGCGGGATAGGAAGATCTCGTAGGTCTCGTTCAAAAAAGTCGCGTCGGGCTGCGTCAGGTAGCGATAGCCTGCCGAATGCAAGTAGATGGGTGCGCGCTCGTCGTCGGCGCGGCCGAAGCCCGCCGTGATGCCTGCACTGCCGGCGTGATCACCGTGACAGTGCGTCACAAGCAGCGCGTCCAGACGATCGACGTTGTGCTCGGTCAACCGCGCCTGGATCGTCTCGACGATGTCTGGGGTCGCCGCGCTCGACTCGAACAGAAACGTGCGCCCGCCGAGACGTCTCAGCACCTGGTTGATCAGCTTCGGGCTGGGATACCCCGAAGGGACCGACACGATACTGATCACGTCCTGAAGGTTCAGCTCCTTGAGCGCCTGCGCAAACGGGATCATGCCCGTCTGATGTAAGTGTGCGCCCGCTCGACTGCAAGGACCAGGGGCACGTTCGCGCCCGCACGATGACGGGCGCTTCGGGACACCGCGCTGTTCGGTCGAACTAACCGGTCAGGGCACGATCGCCCAGGTCGGATCCTTGTCGTAGGGCTCGTCGTTCATCCGTAGCTCACCGTCCAGGAAGTCGAAACCTTCTTGCGCCTTGGGCAGGCCACCGTGAATCGCCGCGGCTAGCGCGACCCGCGCGATGGCGGGGTAGCAAAACGAACAGTTTCCGGCCAGCGTCGTCGGCGCCGGGTCGGTGCGATTGGCGAAGCTCTTCTGATACACCTCAGCCCACGTGGTAAACAATGGCCCAGTCGCCTGACCACCGGCCGGCGCACCCTCGACCGCCAAGTGGTATGGCGCGCCATCGAACGGGTTGAAGTCGGGCGAGCTAGTGAACCGGCCGGTGACGTACTTCGCGAACCAGTTGCGAATCGGCTCGGCCTCGGCGTACCCAAGCCCCGCCGTGTAGTCCCAAGTCCACACGAGGAAGTCGTGCATCCACGGTGACGTGTACCAATGAACGTCGTTCGCCATGTTGTCGTCGGGTCGGCCACCGTTGGGCAAGTTGCTCTGCCGACCCCAGGCTCCAAGCGGATGACTGTCGACCGCGTTTTGTTGATACCAGGCGAAGTTGTTGTCTAGCTTGTCCTGATAGTACTCCTTCTCGGGGTGAGCGTCCGGCGCGATCCACGCCGTGTGCGCGAGCTTGCGAATGGTCCATGCCTGCGCTCGCACTGACAGACTTTGCAACAGGCCCGTCGCCTCTTCGCGGTAGGCGTGATTCTGGTGAATGAAGTTCCAACTCGTCCAGAAGTAGAGTTCTTCTAGATAGTAAAAATCGCCGGTAAGCAGATACGGCACGAACGCCAACGACGGCTGATGGGACGTGTCTTGCCTGTAGGGCGAATCGCAATTCGTGCACTCGGGCAGCTCGAACGCGCCGGACGCCTGCGGATTGAGGCTGATCTTTGGGTAGTCGTCGATCGATATCGCCCGACCCGTTCCGCGGTCGCGATAGTGAACGGACCAGCTCCCGGACAGATCGCCCACGCCGTTCGTCACCGCGGCGGCTTTGGCGTCACCGGAGAGGAGCGACACAGCCGCCCAGCGAGGCAGCGGCCCGATGTCGCCGCGTCCGCCGGTCTGCGGCATATAGACCGTCACAATGCCCGGATCCATGATGTCGTGGGGCGAGTTTTGCCAGTCGGTCCATTCCTTGGTGATCGCCTCCGGTTTCAGAGTGCGGGCCAGATCGTATTTC
>JAUIKB010000607.1 GCA_030430975.1 Polyangia bacterium | reverse complement strand
TGCGCCCCGCCGGTCCAAAGGATCGACATGTTGACTCTGAAAGGAAACTGGTCATGACCGTTCGCCGCGACACCTGGGCCGTAGCCGGCTGCGCTCTTCTTGTTGGAGCTACGCTGCTCGCCTGCAAGAAAAAGAAGGAAGAGGCGCCACCGCCGGTCGCGACCGCCGCCACCACGACCGCCGCGACGGCTGCAACGACAGCCGCCCCGACAACGTCGACCAAGCTCCACAACGTTGGAGATACCGGCACCGCCGTCGACTACAAGCTCACGGTTCACAACGTGAA
Organism: Polyangia bacterium; assembly: GCA_030430975.1. Taxonomy (GTDB): domain Bacteria; phylum Myxococcota_A; class Polyangia; order Polyangiales; family Polyangiaceae; genus JAUIKB01. The sequence goes on along the minus strand of JAUIKB010000607.1, from coordinate 4,226 downwards.
GGAGTGCAAATCCTCCTACTACACGAAGCGCAAGCTCAAGAAGAACAACACGATGTTGCTCGGCGTCGAGGTGACGATGGAGAGCATCTCCGACAAGAACTTCTACGCCTCGCAGTCGAACGCCAAGGTCATCGACTCCGAGGGGCATACCTTCAAGTACAGCTTCTACGGCAAGTGCGAGCCGCGCTTCCGATCGTCAGGTGCTCTAAACAAGGGCGAGAAGGTCAAGGGCTGGATGACGTTCGAGGTTCCCACCAAGGCCACCGGCCTGAAGTTCGCGTATCAGCCGCTATCATCGTTCCGCGGCCCGAAGCAGATCCTCAAGTTCGACCTCGGCCGCTAGCGCTTGCGGCTCGTCTCGACGCCAACTCGTCGCTCGCTCGCCGCTGCTTTGGTGGTGGCGGTCGGGGCGGCCGGTTGCAAAGAAGACGCGCCAGCCACGAAGCCGCCCTCGGGGGCGGCTTCGTCCATTTCTGCTCCGGAAATGCCGTCCGCGCCAGACGTGGCCCTGAGCGACGGTCCGGTGAAACAGGGCGCGACCGCTCGCGCGGCCGCGTACACGATGCGTGTGAGCCAGGTGAAGACCTGCTCCACCAAGTCCTACACCAAACCGCGGGCTGGCTTCGAGAAGCTGGGCGTGCGGGTTGAGATCACGGCGACGTCCGACACCCGCGTGCCGGCCAACAGCTTCTACGCCCGAATCGTGGACCGAACCGGCAAAGAGTATCGAGCCACGTTCGGCGGGTGCGCACCCGATCTTCGCCACACGCCGCTGTCTCGTGACGAGCAGGCCACTGGGTGGATGACGTTCGAGATCCCCGAGCGACTGAGCGGCCTGCGCCTCACGTACTCGCCCTACTTAGGCGACGCGAAACCCCAACCCCTCGAATTCACCCTCGACCGTTAGGCATGGCGCGAGCCGCTGCAAGACTCGTGCTGATGGGCGCGTTGGCGCTCGGTTGCCGCGACCCGGAGACCGTCCCGACCGAGCCTAGCTCGACTGCATCCGCCGCGGGCCCCGTGCCCGCTGCGTCGACGGAAGCGCTCGTGGAAAGCCGCGGCTCGACGGTCGGTGAAAAGATTCGAGTTCATGACCTGCTCATCCAGATCGACCGATTCAAACGCTGTAAGCCCCACAGCTACGAGAAGCGGCCGCTGCGTCTCAGCGGCACCGAACTGGTCGGCATTCACGTGCGCGTCACTCGTGAAAAAGCCGTCGCCGACGACCGTCTCAGCGAGGGTTGGCGACTGATCCATCCAGCGCAGGCGGTGCTCAGCGATTCGATGAAGGAAAACTATCGGTTTTCTTTTCGAGGGACGTGTCGCCCGCGGCTAGCCGCCGAACGCCTCCGGCCAGAACAGGACACCAAGGGCTGGATCACCTTCGAAATCCCTGAGGGCGCGGTAGGGCTCTCGGTCGACCTGACGATTCCAACGCCGGTCGGCGACGCCATCGCACGCTACAACCTCGCGCGCTAGCGTGCGGAGCCGTCCGCCGTCCGCGCACGCGCCAACCGGGCCGCAGTTGAACTTAGCGGGCAGCGAGCGTAGCGGCTGACTGCGCCATTTCGAGCCAGGAACCCGGCACGAGACCGAGACCGATTACGAACAGCGCCGCGATCACGACCGCCGAAACCACCATTCCGGAGCGCATCGGCGTTGCCACGGGTGCGCCCGGCGCGGGGTCACGCATGTACATAAACACCATGACGCGCAGGTAGTAGTACGCACCCACGATGCTGTTCAGCAGCCCGATCACCGCGACGGCGTATAGTTCGGCGCCGATCGCTGCGCGGAACACGTACAGCTTGCCAAAGAACCCTGCAGTGGGCGGCAGCCCCGCAAGCGAGAGCAGAAACAGCGAGAACGCCATGGCGGCTCCTGGGTGACGCCGCCCCAGACCCGCCATGTCCTCGTAGCTTACGGCTTCGGCGCCGCGACTTCCCACCCAGATCAGGCACCCGAACGCCCCTGCCGTACCGACCGTATACGTCAGCAGGTAGAACATCAGGCTTGCTTGGGCTTCTTCGCTGGAGCGCATCGTGGCGACGACGCCCACCAACGCATAGCCGGCGTGCGCAACCGACGAGTATGCCAACATGCGTTTGACCGAGTCTTGCCGCCCTGCGACTAGGTTCGCCACGGTCATCGTGACGACGGCGAGGAACGCCACCGCTGGCGGCCATCCGTTGCCCCAGCTCATCAGCCGCGAATCACCGAACGCGGACAGCAACACGCGCAACATCACGGCGAAGGCAGCCGACTTGACGGCGACCGCCATGAAAGCGGTCGCGGGCGTCGGGGCCCCCTCGTAGGCGTCCGGCGTCCACATGTGAAACGGCACCGCACTAACCTTGAACGCCAGCCCGGAGAGCGTCAGAGCCAACGCGATGAGGACGAGCGGCGCGCTGACGGTCGACCCCGGCTGACCGATCGTGCCGATCGCCGCGCCTATCGCCGAAAGCGCTGTCTGGCCGGTCGCGCCGTAGAGCAAGGCCGCGCCGAACAACATGAGCGCCGCAGCGAAACTGCCGAGCAGGAAGTACTTCACCGCGGCTTCTGCGGCTCGCTTGCTGCCGCGGCGCAGACCGATCAGGCAGTACACGCCGAGCGACATGGTCTCGAGACCGATAAACAGGCTGAGCATGTCGCCAGCGCTAGCCAGCACCATCGCCCCGACCGTCGAAAACAACAGCAGCGGGAAGAACTCACCGCGATCGATACGGTGCTCGGGCAGATATCCACCGGCGAGCAGAGCCGCAAAGGAGCCGCCGAGGCACAGCACGAAGCAGAAGAACAGCGCGAACCGATCGATGATCAGATACGGCGCGACGGCGGCGAGACCGGGCAGGTTCTCCGGCCCAGCAAGCCAAACGCCGATCGAGAGCGCCGCGCCCGACGCCAAGATGAACGCCGACACCAAACCGAGCTCGGCGACCTTGCCCGAGCCGTCCTTTGCGTCGGGCTCACCGCTGAACGCCTCAGCGAGCATGAGCAGCAGCGCGAACACCCCAACCCCTAAGATGGGCGAAAGCCCGAAGACGATGTCCTTCATTTCGCGTCTCCGATCAGGGCGGTCTTACCGTCTGGCTTGTCCTTGTCGACGGGCTTTGGGTAGCCGCGCTCGAGTGGGCTGCCGGTCTTCGGCATGATCGTCGCCTTGTTGGGGTTAGCGTCGTTGTTCTGCTCGAACGCGCGCTGTCCCGACAAGAAGTTCTCGGTCACCGAAGCAACAGTGGGTCGCATGTGATTGAGGAAGACGGCTGGGAACAAACCGATGACAAAGATCAACGCGATCAGCGGCGCCACGGCGACCGTCTCCCGAATGTTGATGTCCTTGAGGTCCTTGTTCTTGGGATTGCTCAGCGGTCCGAAGAAGACCTTCTGGACCACACTGAGCATGTAAACCGCCGCCAGGATCACGCCAGCGGCGGCCAACACCGCCTGAAGCTTCGCGTGGCTGCCGAGCGTATGGGACGAGAACGTACCCATGATGATCATGAACTCCCCGACGAAGCCGTTCGTACCGGGCACACCGATGCTGGCCATCGTGACGATGACGAACAGCGCCGTGTACACGGGCATGACCTTCGCGAGCCCACCGAACTCCGACGCAAGCCGCGTGTGGCGTCGATCGTAGATGACGCCGATCAGAAGGAAGAGCGCACCCGTCGAGATGCCGTGGTTGACCATTTGCAGGATCGCGCCTTCGATGCCGGCGTTCGTCGCGGAGAACAGCCCGAGCATCACGAACCCTAGGTGCGCCACCGACGAGTAGGCGATGAGCTTCTTAACGTCGGCCTGCTTCCACGCGACCAGCGCGCCGTACAAGATGCCGCCGCCTACAGCGATTCCAGCCAGGTTCGCGCTTGCCTTGAAAGCCGGACCCGGGAACATGCCCATGCAGAACCGGATGTACCCGTAGGTGCCGAGCTTCAGCAGTACCGCCGCCAGGATGATCGACCCACCCGTCGGCGCCTGCACGTGAGCGTCGGGCAGCCAGGTGTGAAACGGCCACATCGGCACCTTGATGAGGAACGCGAGCGCGAATCCGAAGAAGCACAAGTAGGCTGCCGTCTTCGGTAGCACCAGGTGCGACAGCGCGATGTAGTCGAACGTGGCGAAACCAGCAACCTGCTGGTGCGTCCACACCATGTACAGAATCGCTGCCAGCATCATCATGCTGCCAGCCATCGTGAACAGGAAGAACTTGTAGCCGGCCTTGA
>JAUIKB010000606.1 GCA_030430975.1 Polyangia bacterium | reverse complement strand
TCCAGACGGATGTCGACGAGAATATTGCCGTGCGGATCGAAGGGCGCATGACCGTGCCGTTGTTCCTCGACAAGCCGGAGGCCGGGGGACTGCTACAGCTCGACGCCGACGGTGTCCCCAAGCGGACCGGCACCGCAGAGTATCCGTTCCTCGTGCTCGTGCCTAAGAGCGCAACGACAGGGTCTCCGGGAACTGTGATGTGGTACGGCCACGGTTTGCTCGGACACCGAAGCGAGGCCGATGCATTTCGCGATCTGGCCAACGAGTACAATTACGTGATCGTCGCCACCGACTGGTCCGGCATGGCTTCGGACGATACGGCAAACCTTATCAGCATTATCAACAGCGGCGACATCTCTGGCTTTCAGGCGGTGCCGGACCGTCTGCAGCAGGGCATCGTGAACGCGCTGCTGGCGACGCGCATGACGGGCGGGGGGCTCGCTGCCGATCCGGCCGTTCAGTTCAACGGCGCCAGCGCGATCAGCACCACGGAAAAGGTATACTTTGGGGGCAGCCAAGGGGGGATCTTTGGCGCGACCTACATGGCGGTGACGACCGATGTAACCCGCGGCGCGTTGGCAGTCCCGGGCCAACCGTACAATCTGCTCCTGCAGCGTAGTGTCAACTTTGACAGTTTCTTTACGCTGTTGAAGGCGAATTACTCCACAGATTTAGATATTCAGATGGTGCTGTCGCTGGTGCAGATGCTTTGGGACCGTGCAGAACCGAGCGGGTATTCACACTACGTGTCTGGAAACACGCTTCCCGGCACGCCCGACCACTCGGCCCTACTCTTGGTATCGATCGGCGACCACCAAGTGTCGACATTGGGTGCTCACATCATGGCGCGCGCCATGGGCGCCCGGAACCTCAGTCCGGTCAACCGCAGCATTTTCGGCGTGGTCGAGGCCGCCGGACCCTTCACGGGTAACGGGATGATCGAGTACGACTTCGGCCTGCCTGCGGAGCCGTTGACCAATGTGCCGATGCGGGAGGGCGAAGACCCGCATCCGCGGATTCGCGAAGTGCCATCCTCTGGTGACACGCTCGACCGGTTTCTCAGGACTGGAGTGGTCGATGCAGACTGCGGCGGCAATCCCTGCGGTTTGACAAACTGACAGGCTCGCGACGGGTCCGGGTTTCCCCCGTGGTTCGACAGCGGTAGAGCCTACGCCATGATCCGAACCGCCATGGGAACGTCGGTCCTTGCGGCCATGCTGCTGGGCTGCGCCGCGACCCCGAACGTTACAACGAACCAACTTCCGCTGAAGCGCGTCGTCGTGTACCGAAACGGCGTCGGCTACTTCGAGCGACGCGGCCACGTCGACGCGGACGAAGTGAAGTTCAAAATGCGCGGTCGCATGGTGGGTGACTTCCTGGCGACGCTGGCGATTGTGGAAGCGGGCGGGAGCACAGTCCGCTCAGCATCGTTTCCTCTCGACGTGGTGGATGATGACCCGCCGCCGGATCCGGCGCCCGAGATCACGAGCATGCTGAAGCCATGGCCCAACACAGCGCCCAAGCCTGATGAGCCAGATCCGGACGCCCTTAAAGAGGTGGTGTTGCGGCTCGATGGAAAGGAACACGACCTGGCGGTTGGGTACGTATCGGAAACCCCCGTCTGGCGACCTTCCTACCGCGTGGTTGTCCGGCCTGATGGTTCAGCAGACCTGCAGGCGTGGGGCATCGTTCAGAATCTGTCCGGCGAAGACTGGGACGCAGTGCGGATGGTGTTGGTCGCCGGCGCGCCGCTGGCATTTCAATCGACGCTGGGGGATCCGGTCATCCCGACGCGCCCAGTTGTCACCGACACGGGCGAAGTGATCGCAGCGGTGCCCGAAGGAGTGACCTCGCTTAAGGAGGCCGAAGGCCCGGCAGAGGACGCCGATGGTATGGACGGTGACGAGGGTGGCGAGGCGGACGAAGACGAGGAGACCGCCGACGAGCCGGCCGCCGCGCCTGCGCCAAAAAGTGGGGCCTACAAGAGCAAGCCCAAGAGGATCGCAAGCGCCCGCAGGCCGAGCGGTGGCGCCGGCGGCAAGGGCGACTTCGGAGCACTTGAGCGAGCCAAGAAGCGTGAAGCGCTGGCAAGAGCCCTAACCGACGGGCTGAGCCGACCGCGCAGCGTGAGCGCGTTGGCGGCGGTTGCGGTGGATTCGGGGACGACGCGCTACGTGATTCCCAATCGCGTTACGGTGCCGAATGAAAGCGCCACGATGGTCCTGCTGCTCAGCCAGCGCGTGCCGGGCGAGTCGGTCTTTCTTTATTCACCGGATGGCGGCGTGCCGGAGTCCGCGTCCCATCCATTTCGCGTCGCGCGCTTTGAGAACGCGACCAAAGGCCTTCTAGAGCGCGGACCGATCGCCGTATTCGAAAAGGGATCGTTCCTCGGGCAGGGGATGCTCGATCCGTTGCCGCCCGCGGCCAAAGCGACGGTGCCGTTCGCGCTTGAGCGTGGTTTGGCGGTGCAGAAGAAAAGCGAACGCGACACCAGTGGCGCACGCATGGGCAAGATCGAGTACGGTCGGCTTTGGATCGAGCGCGATAGCGTTCGCCGCACCACCTATACGATCAAGAACGGCAGCAAGGAACCGGCGAAGATGCTTGTGAAGCATCCGCGGGAAACGGAATCGCGGCTACACGAGCCGCCCCCAGAGACCGAAGACAACGTCGGCACCGGTAGTGCGCTCGTGCCCATCGCCATCAAGCCGTATGGCAAAGCCGATCTGGTCGTCGACGAACGTCGGTCGTTCATGCAGTCGTCGGACTGGCTGAGCGCCCTGGCCGATGAAGCGGTGTCGGCTTACCTCAAAGATTCCAAGAGCAACCCCGCGATAGTGGCGAAGCTCAAGGCGGCTTGGGTGCTCCGCAACAATTATAAGAAGAACTCCGACGAGCACGGTAAGCTGCGCAACGAACAAGGCGAACTCATTCGGGCAGCACGCGAGTGGCGGCTCAGCCTCAAAGCGATCGAAAAGAACAAGCAGGCCGCTGATCTTCGGCGTGACCTCGAGCGACGCCTCAAAGAGAACACGTCACGACAAGAAGTCGTGACCAAACGCCTGATTCAACTGCAGATGGCCGTCGACACCGCCCGGATCCGATTCCGCGAAGCCATCCGAACGATCAAGCTCAACCTGAAGGACAAGCGTTAGCAGCGCGGGCCCACGAAGCCGGCATGCATGGTTAGCGATCTGGCGCAGAGGATGGTCGCAGGCTATCGGTCCAGTGGTTCATGACCTCGTCGAAGCCCAGGAGCATCGTTACCGCGTCTCGCTGAGCTACGCTCTCGATGCTCTGCTGGTGCATGTGGCGAACGATGCGCACAACGTCGGGCAGCCGCTGGCGGGACCGAATCTTGCGAGGTAGGCCACGATGCAGGACTTCGGCGCACAGCAAGTAGGCGCCGGGGTCGACGCCGGGGTTGCCTCGTAGCGCAGACCACGCGCGCTCGACGAGGCGGGTGACGCGTTCGACTTCGCGTGCGGTGTATCCGCCCAACGACCAAGCGTAGTGAGCCCGCTGCACTGCTTGGACGATGTGCGGAGGAGGATTGGGATCGTGCAGAAGTGCGTGCAGACCGTGGGCCATCTCCATCGCCTGTCGGTGCCACTCAGGGGTCGAGTGCTTCGTTGCGGGTAATGGCTGGGCGTAACTTGGCGCCTGCGGCGCCGCCGGTGTTTGCGGCGGCGTCGGTGCCGCGGGCTGCGGCTCCGGTGCAGCCGTTCCACTCGTAGCCTGAAACGGCGTGAAGTAGCTCTGCGTTCGCGGCGAGCCTTTTCGGCTCATCGGGAGCGCCTGCGCCGCACGCCTGCGGCGGCGGCAAGAGCGAGCAGCACGCCAAGCGCAGTGGATTCGGTGCCACCAGCAGCCCGGCAGCCGCAGCCGCTGTCGTCGCCGCCAGCATCGCCGTCAGCGTCTGCTGGGTTGCCCCCGCCACCGTTGGTTCCGCCGACGCCGGGCGCTCCACCAAAGAACCCAGCGTCGGGATTCGTACCGGCGCCGCCAGCACCGTTTCCGGGTTGCTCGTCGTCGATATATCCGTCGCAGTCATCGTCGACGCCGTTGCCGGGGATTTCGGTCGCCCCCGGGTTGACCGAGGCGTCCAGATCGTTGCAGTCAGCGATGTTCGGGTAACCGTCTTTGTCGAAGTCAGGTCCGTTGGCGTTGGGACCCTGCAGGCAGAGACCGAACGCGCATCCGTGTTCGCAGCTAATATTATCGCATGGATTATAGTCGATGCATTGAGCCTTGCCGTCACCGCCTAGTCGGCAATTGTCCGGGCAGTTCGCTTCGATGCAGGGATGGGCGATGCAGTCGCCGTTGTCACATCCGCCTGCGCAGGGCTGGAGATAGTCACGACGCTTACACGCCAGTGCGGTCGCCGCGATCTTGAAGTGGTCGTCGCGGAGCGCGGCGACGAGCGCGTCGTCGCCGATCTCGTCGAGATCGGTGCGCTGCGGCGTCTGCGCGGGCGGAGGCGCGGCGGGGCCGGGCGCGGCCTGGAGCGACG
>JAUIKB010000605.1 GCA_030430975.1 Polyangia bacterium | reverse complement strand
ATCCGCACGCTGGGGGGTGACTACGAACGGCTGCCGATTGTGGCTGTGACCGGAAACGTTCTGGAAGCCGACCGACAGCGCTGCCTGGAAGCTGGCATGAATGGGCACATCAGCAAACCGATCACGCTGAAGTCCCTCGACCGGGTTCTTGCCGACGCCGCGCCGGACCGTCAGCGCGCGTCCTAGCGAGCCGTCGCTGGCCCGTGCCGGCTACTGGGTTTCGAGCTCGTTCACTCGAACGTAGCCGGCTCGGCCCACGGCGCCGCGCTAACGCAGGAACCCACCCGCACCGGTCACCACGGATGGAACGCCATGGGTCTGATTCAGACCGTTGAACTTCGTTGACGCGCCCGAGCAACCGTTCCGTCGTCGCGCCAGCTCCGCGACGTTACGGATCCCGAACGTACACGAGCTGGATATTGTCGCGAGCGTGGCCGGCTGTCGCACGACACACCATCAGGTGCCGAGTTGTCGCGGGAACCGTCACGTTGTGAGCAGCGTACTGTTCGGCCAGCGGCGCCGGCACACCTGAAACCGTCGACCAACTCGACCCGTCATCGCTGGAGAACACGTGCATCCCCGGCGACGTCCCGCACGCGGAACCGCTACAAGAGTCGCCGCCCAGCGTGTTCGCGGTGTGGCGATAACGCATCGTCAGACTCGAACCGGTCGGCTCCTCGAACGTGAGCTTCACGCAGCTACTCACGCCCTTGCCATCGACGGTCGCCGTTCCGGACTGGGGGGTGCGGATCAAACCGACCGACTTGTCAGAGCGCATCGCGGACTTCGGGCTGGCGACCGGGAGCCCCGCGTAGTCGGCGGCGGCGATCGCGTAGGTGTATTCATCCGGCCGATGAAGCCGTAGCAGGGCCGTAGCGAGCAGCGACCGTCCATTTTCGTTGTAATAAATTCCTCGACCGGCGTGATACACATCCACATCCACATCACTGAGCGCCAGCCAGTTCACACTGCCGCGCTGCCAGCGGTCCTCGTACATGCCGCTGCCGTAGCCAGTGTGGTCGACGTGCGACTTTACCTTTGCCGGATTGCTCGTCAGGTAGTGAAAGGCGTTCGCAAGTCGCGTCATGTCCGCGCCGTTGAAGACGACGCCCTCGCGGTGGGCGTGATCGGCGGCGCGAATATCGACGGCGGCATGCGCTGTGTCCTCAGGGCGACCACCAGCCAGGTAATTCCAGTAATAGCTCTGGGTACCGGCGTGATAGTCCAGCGCCGCTCGGAAACGCTCTGCGATGCGGGTCGCCTGCGTGAGATTCGCAGCCGCCCCGCTCTCGGGCGGATTGGCCGCCTCTTGTGCCCGCGCCAGATTGAGGTGGGCCCGCATCATCGCGAGCATCATGTTGTAGGGCAATTGAGTGCCGGCCAATGTTGCGTAGTCAGTGCCTTCGCACGTGCCGAGAGCCGCCATTCCCGCCGGGTGCGTGTAGTAACCGGTCGATCCCGAAGTCTTGTAGTCGGAGCTAAACGCCGCGGCGGTCGCTTCGGCCGCCGTCAGATACTCTTCAGCCTTGGCCGCGTACGTACTGAGCGCCGGATCACGCCGCACCGTGTTGACGAACCACAGGATCGGCGCGATTAGCACGCCGTTGTGAACCACGTGGCCGTAGTACTTGTCGCACGAGTAGTTACCGGTGCCCCACGTCGGCTGGGCGCTGCCGCGGACAACGTCGACGAACCCTAGGTCGTCCCCTTGACGCGCGAACAAGATGTCTGCATGGTAAACAAGCTCGTCGAGCAACCGCGTGTCTCCGGTCGCACGGTAAGCGACGGTTAACGCCTCAAGATTCGCCGCTTCGCTCCATACGGCCGGTGACTCGGTCGTGAATGTGTCGAGATGACCACGACTCACCGAACTGAGGAAGTCGGTGGTCCAGGTATCGTCCACAGCGCCACCACCTCCGCCCGAACCAGCCGCGCCGCCTGAACCCGCGCTAGCTCCGGAGCCAGCCGCTCCTGCCTGACCGCCCGACGCGCTTCCGCTGCTGCCCGCGTCTCCGGCGATGCCGCCCAGGGAACTAGAACCGCCGAGCGTAGACCCAGCCACGCCAGCGCTCGCGCCCACGGAGCCACCGACGCCCGCACCGCCGACGCCCAAGCCGCCGCCGGCCGCAGCGTCGTCGGCTCCGCAGCCGATCGCCGAAGCCGACATCAGCAGTCCAGCCGTCGCGAGTCGCCGCATCCACGAATCGTAGCCGGATTAGGCTCCGAACGCCGGTGGGTCAACAATGACCCACCCCGCGAGTTGACTAATCAAACGTTCAGTATCAGAAAGCACTGTGGCCAAACTGAGAGTCGACGATCCACCGAGCCGCTTCCGGACGGCCAGCGTCGAGTACGACGGTCAGGCGCCCAAAGCACGCCTGTCGATCTTCGAAGACACGACCCACGAGATCCTGTCCAAGAACAACAGCCCGGATATTTCGTTTCGCTACAGCGTCAATCCGTATCGCGGCTGCTTCCACGGCTGCGCGTACTGCTACGCGCGACCGAGCCACGAGTACCTCGGATTCGGCTCCGGTTCGGACTTCGAACGCAAGATCGTCATCAAACGCGATGCTCCCGCTCTACTAGAAGCTGCGTTTCACAAGCGGAGCTGGCGCGGAGAAGTGATCGTCTTCAGCGGCAACACAGACTGCTACCAGCCGGTCGAAGCGGACTACGGTCTGACGCGAGCGTGCCTGGAGGTATGCGCGCGCTTCCGAAACCCGGTCAGCATCATCACTAAGGCAACACTGATCGAACGCGACATCGACGTGCTGCAGCAGTTGCACGCCGACTCTCAGCTGACGGTCAGCATGAGCATCCCCTTCTCGGACGACGCCATGGCTCGCGCTATCGAACCCGCCGTGCCCTCGCCAACGCGCCGTTTCGAAACGCTGCGCCGACTCGCCGACGCGGGCTTGCCGGTGAACGTCATGGTCGCTCCCATCATGCCGGGGCTAAACGATGATCAGATCGCCACCGTCCTAAAGCGAGCGCGTGCCGCCGGGGCCAGGTACGCAGGCATGACGGTCGTGCGATTGCCCGGACCGCTCGCGGGCATCTTCGAATCCCGACTTCGCGCGGCGCTGCCCGATCGCGCTGACCGAGTGATGAACCGGATCCGCGAAGTGCGCGGCGGCGACGTGAACGACTCGCGGTTTGGAAAACGGATGCGCGGAGAGGGTCCGTATGCCGAGAGCATTCACGTATTGTTCCGAACGACTAAACGTCGGCTCGGCTACGTCGACATTCCGGAGCCCTCAGCGCCGTCGCCGTTCAGAGTCCCGCCAGCGCCTGGCGACCAGTTGTCGATGTGGTGAGCACAGCTCAGTCACCTTCGCTCGGACCCGAGGCCTCGACCCGCCGTCGGTAAACAGCGGGCGGAAAAAACGCCAACGCCAGGCAGACCGCTCCGACCGTCGCGAACACCGATACCGAGCTGATCGCCCACACGTGTGCCCGGATCCCGGTGCCGTAGACCGAACGGTGCAGGATGGCCACGACGTAGCCACATGCTGATGCGGTCATCGCCGCACCCCATAGACCAACTCGGTTCATGACCAGCGGCTCTGCCAGGCCGAGCGCGACGCGCTTCTTGAGCTGTCCGTGAAACCTCACGCACTCAAACGCCAACCAAGCTGGAGCCATACCGCGCACGAACAAGCCGACGGGAATCCACGGGCCGGTCATCGGCACCATGTCGGCGTAGCGCAGGTACTGGCCGGACGCGACTTCAGCGATGTACACCGCGAGCGCGACGATTCCGAACGCGCTCACAGCCACCGTGGCCCGACTTTTCCCTCCGTGAAATACTTTCCAGGAAAACAGCACCATCGCAGCGTTGCCTGCGTACTCGACGGCCAGACCGGTCGCGGCAAAGCGAGCGACAACCTGCGGGCCGCCGCTCAACAAGATCTTGCCCAGACTCCCAACGGCGAACGCCAAAAAGCCGGTACATAGGAGCGCACATGCCATCAGCAGTTCCGGAAGCTTGCGGGTGGTTCGAAACTGCCACATCAGCCGCAGCCCGATTGCGAGCGACGTGAGCATGAAGAGCGCAACACCGAGCAGGGCTACGATCGTCATCGCTTGCTCCCATCGAATCGCGAAAACACATCGTACGCCGACTCCGTGCCGTTATCATCGAACTCGGCCTGAGCGAGCTCGGCGACAAGCCGCGCGCAGACGTGCTCTGAATCTTCGACGCGGCGCTTGCTCAACGCCGAGACCATCAGCTTTCGCAAGACGACTTCCATTTGGGTCGCGGTCACGTTCGAGGCTTCCAGACCGGCGTCTTTCAGAACCAGCCGAACCGTACCCCGCGCCTCGATACGCGACAGCGATGTTCGGAGTTCGAGCCTCGCGGACACCCATTGAAAGACCGCCGATTCAGCCATTCGAATCCAACCTACCCCTTCCGGGCCAAGCGCAACAGGATCCTTGTCGGGGAACGACTTTTCGGACGTTTGGCGCGTCCGCTGGGCACGGAGCGGGGTATCCTACGGAAATGCAAGGCAATCA
>JAUIKB010000604.1 GCA_030430975.1 Polyangia bacterium | reverse complement strand
CCAAGGTCACGAACCAAGCCAGCGCAAGTCCGATCAGACATGGGGCCGTCAGAGCGATCGGCAGAAATTGTCGGGTTCCGAACGCTGCGAACACGGCTGGCGTCGTCACCAGCAACACCACCGACGAGACGAGTGCCGCAACGGGAAGCATGCGCGCGGCGTGATGGCGGGAGCGATGGCCCAGTGCTAGTCCCGCCGCCATGCCGGCCACGGCCAACGCCGAAGCAGCAACCCAGGTCGCATGGGACCACGGCGCTAGGTAAAGGTGAGGCAAATGCGCCGCGAAGTGGACGGCTACGACGGCGCAGCCCGCCAGCAGCGCACTGAAGTAGAACAATGGCCGCGTCGGATCGGCGGACGAGCGATTCGGCGGGGGCTGAGCAGCTGACGGCGGCTGATCTTCGGTTGCGCCGCGTGGGTTAGTAACTACTGGTTTGGCGTCGGCTCTCGCGGTGCTGCTAGGCGGAGGCTCACTTGCCGCCATAGTAGACGCCCGAACCCGAGCTGTAGCCGCTTCCACCGCTGCCCGCGCAGCTGCCGCACGCGCCCAACATACAAATCAGCAGGATGAAGCCGATCACGATGATCCAGATGACGGCCGTTCCACAACCCCCGCCGCTGCCGCCGCCCCCGCCGCCCTCGCCGTACGAGTAGTCGCTACCCGCCTGAGGCGCGAAGCGGCTGCCTGGCCCATCGAGTGGGAGGTTGAACCCCTGGGCGATGACGGTCCAAGGGACGGGCGTGGCGTAGTTCCAATGCACCTCCCCTTCACGCGACTCGCGCGACAGTACGTCCTGGCCGTTGATGTAGTCGGCGGTGTCGGTTTCCTCGCCGACTTCACACTGCCAGTAAACCTCGCCGAGCACATAGTGCACCTCAGCGTAGCCCGAGTTGCGGTGCGTAAAGGAACGCCCACCCCAGGTGGTTTGGTGGGGCATCCCGGTGAGATCGAGATCAGCGACGTTGACCGGCACCACCCAGCTCCAGCCGGTCTCCGGATCCTTGACAAGCCAGCGATAGCCGACCTGCTGGTTCCACATCAGATACTCTTCCCACTCGTAGGGATCGCCGTCGAAGTCCGTCCCGCGACGCAGGTATGCGATGCAGATGTACTCCAGGTTGTCGAACATCCCGGTCGTACCGATCGGGATATCGGGCTGGGACATCAACGCTTCCTGCTGAGCGACGACCTGCTGTAGGCCGATGTCGCTCACCGCGCCGCAGTACGGGCAGCCCATTCTCTGAGCTCGGTCACCGCTGAGTTTCGGTACGTCACCGCCGCAGTTCGGACATTTGATCATCTTCGACTTGACCTTGTTGGTCGAGCGCTGGCCGAGCTGCGTGACCTGCAGCTGCGGTTCGTCGAAGATCCAGCCGGTGAAGACCGTGTAGCCACCGCTGAGGTCGCCGTAATCCAACGTAGCGAAGGCGTTGTTCACGCCATAACAGTCGGCGTAGTGTCGTAAGTATCCTTCGGGAAATGCCGTGGGCAGTTCGCCGCGGGCGGACGTGATCGTTGCCTCTTTGGTCTCCGCGACTCGAAACGTCCCCGCGCTGTCTAGCGGGATGTCCATCTCAAGCTCAAGGCTGTGATACGGCGGGATCGCCAGACCCGGCACCTGTTGTGTGACGTACCAGCGGCCTTGAGCGAACGCGAGCCAACCCCAGCTCTGTCCGTGATCGAACGAAACGTAAAACTCGTCCCACGGACCTTTGCCGTGGTCGAGCTGAACCTGGCCTAGAACCTGGAAGGCGCGGCCGCCTAACGTACCCTCATCGCCGATTGCGATGAGCGATGGCGTATTCGCGATCTCCGCGACCTTGCCCATGTTTTCGAGTCCACGGTCGGACCGAACAACCGTAGCGGAACAGAACTCGCAGACCTTGGCGAGGGACGAACCGAGTCCGAACTCGATCGGCGCGCCGCAGCTGGGACAAGTCCCCTGATCAGCCGCCATGGTCTCGCTGCCTATCGTCTGGTCCGGGGCGAAGCATCGCGTCCGGGACTCTACCAGGGAACGCGCGTACTGTGTCCAGCGCCACGTGCATTACGTACTTAGGCGGATTTTATGCCGTTTCAGCGCTTATGCCGTTTCAGCGCTGCCGTGGGCGTCGCTGAAGGCCTCGTCGATGATCGATCGTAGCTCGTCGTCTTCGCGGCTCCGCTGTTTTTTCGGCTTGCGCGCCGGGCCGTCGAGGCGTGCGCCACTGGCGGCGAGCGCCTCCATTTCTGCCAGCGTCTGAGCTTCGGCGGGCTTCTTCTTCTTTCCGAACCAGCGGACGAGCAGCGGCTTTGTGTCTTTGAGGTCGAAGTGCCCGGACGCGACCGCGCTTGGGTCATGCCGTAGCAGCTCCACGACATGGTCGTTGGTTGCGACCCATTCCTGTGCCTCGGATAACAGCGCACGCTGCGTCGGATCGAGGTGTTTGCCGGCGCGCCGCAGCGAGTGGCCGTTTTGCGATGCGAATAGTGCGAACAGTGCGGTTACTTCCGGAAGCGTGAGCTCGGTCACCTTAGCGATCGACGGGCCGCCGCAACTCTTGGAGTAGATGTACGCTCCTTGCATCAGCAGCGCTCCGAAACCCAGTCCAACCGCCGCAAAGTCGGCCTCAAGCGACAGATCGGCCAGGTGTTCATCCGACTCCGCCGTTTCGATCAGGAAGACGTGGGCGAGCGTCCGCGCCAGGTTTGCCGTCAGAACGACCGGGTGTGCGAGTTCGGCAGCAGGAATCCGTATAACCCAGGTGTCGTCTTCCTCCGAGAGGCGCGGGATGTCGCCCTGTCCGGTGGAAGGCGCGCAGGCTCCGCTTCCGCAGCCGCCGGTTCCGCAGCTCCCACCACCGGTCGTCTCTCCACCGACGTCATACGCGATCACCTTGAGGGGCACGTCGGACATACCGGCTTGCTTGAGCATGCGCTTGGTCAGGCGTCGGACTGACGTCTGATCACCTCGAAACTTGTCCGGGAAAAAGTCGCCGTTGGGCAGCACCGCCGGGCGTTTCCCGAGTTCGTCGCCGACCCGAGAGAGCAGGCGGCCGTACCGTTGAGTGACGCTGTGCAGGACCTCTGTTTCCGGAAGCTCCATGCCGTCATCCTGGCAGAGTGCGCCTCAGGGCGCCAGACGCTCGGCGGCGTCAGTCTTCGGCGTCGACCCCGCGGCGGGCGCGTTCCAGTTCGGCGAGTCTTGCTAAGACACCCCGAGCCACGATCGTAAGGACGTTGCGAATGAGTTTGTCGCGTTTGCGGGGATGGCCACTGAACGTCAGTTGGCTCTTGGCGCGGCGCCCTTTCGGCAGCCGTCCGACCGCGCTGCAGCGGATGCGTAACACCCCGTCTTCGTTGGTCAGTTTGAGTTCGGTGACGAAGTATCGGTACTCGATCGTGGCGTCCCGGCCGGCACCCCACTGCACGCGGCGCGCTTCACGCGCAAGTTGTCGCCTCAGGAACTTCTTGTACGTTGCCGCGCCTCGAACGTCCGCCGGGAACTCGAGCCGGTCGAGCTTGACCTTCGGTCGCCCACTCGATCGAGCCAGCGGCGTTTCGGCCGCTTGAGCCGGTGCCCCAGCGATCAGGGCGGAGGCGCAGGCAAGCGCGCAGACGACGGCCCGGCGACGGAGTGGGTTCATGTGGGAGAACGTAAGAACCGGACCCGGCGCTGGCCAAGTTCGCGGCGATCTGAGTCCGCTCCGCATTGCGCACCGCGTCACGAGGCACTATAGCCGGATGGTGGCGGCACGATCCAACGACCGTACCGATGTCGACGTCGTCGTGATCGGCGGTGGGGTCAACGGCACGGGCGTGGCGCGGGACTGTGCGCTCCGCGGTCTCAGGGTAGCGTTATTCGAACGAAACGATCTGGCGTTCGGAGCTAGCGGCAACTCGAGCGGCATGATCCACGGCGGCCCGCGGTACCTGACCTACGACCCCGACGTAACGTTCAAGTCGTGTGAAGACTCCGGCCACATTCAGCGGATCGCGCCGCATCTGCTGTTCAGGATCCCGTTCTTGTTCCCCGTTCACCGGCAGCGCGTAGGCGCCGAGATCGCACTCGAGGCTATCGAGGCGTTCTTTGACGTTTACGACAAGTACCAACCGCTCAAACACGGCAAGCCACACACTCGACTCAGTCCCGACGAGTTGCGCGAGCTTGAGCCGGGTCTCGAGGCGAACGTGGTGGGCGGGGTCTCGTTCGATGAGTGGGGAATCGACGGTGCGCGCTTGTGCGTCGGCAACGCGGTCGATGCGTTCGAACACCGCGCCGAGATCCACACGCATTGCACCGTGACGGAGATAATGACGGAGGACGGTGCCGCCCGGGGTGTGCGATTTAAGCATCGAAAAACGGGCGAGGCCGGCAAGCGGACCGCGAAGGTCGTAGTCAATGCCACCGGTGCTTGGGCGCCGTTGACCGCTACTCTGGGCGGATTGCCCCAGAAAGCCGCGAGGATTCGTCCCGGCAAAGGCATCCACGTATTCTTCGACCGCAGGCTCACCAACTATGCCGTTGTCGCGACCGCGATCGACGGT
>JAUIKB010000603.1 GCA_030430975.1 Polyangia bacterium | reverse complement strand
GCGTGCGGTTCGCCATGTCGATGAACTTATTTTCCACCGACCCGACCTTGAAATCGGGTCCGGCGACGACTCGCTTGGTCTTTGCCCAGATGTACATCGAGTCTTCGCCTAGCCAGAAGTCAGGCCGGTACTCGATGGATGCGTTCATCGCGAAGCCGATCCGTCCGGCGACCGGCGTCCACGCGAACCCCGTGCCGCCAAAATGTAGCGTGATCGTCTGAGCCGACTCGTTGATATCGTGGGTGCATTGGGTCGGAAAAAACCGGCCGACTACGTTCCCGTCTGGCGAGAGCTTGAGAGGCGCCCCACGCTTGAGCATCTCGGGACACATTTGAGATGCTCCGAAGTTCGAGAACAGCCACCAGCGGATGCTCGGGCTGTCGTTGATCGCGCCCCGGATACATGGACAGCCGACGCCGAGAACGGCAATCAACAGGCCGAGCATCATCACGCGCAACGGGACAGGCGGGATGGTTCGCGGCGCTGGCTTGGAACGGCTCGTCATGACTGGGTGGGTCGACCATATCCCAGGCCGGCGTACTGGGTTAGACGGCACGTGCGGGCCACCCATGCATCGCTCGATCGAGCCGCAAATTTATTCAGAATTACCGCTAGTTAGCCGAGTGCCTCGCGACAGGCCTGAGCCAATGCGGCAACCAGACCCGGGTGCTGATTGAGCGCCGGAACGCGCGTAAGTCGCATGCCGCGTTCTTGAGCCCAGCCCGCGGCTTCGATGTCCAGGTCGAACAGGGTCTCCACGTGATCTGCTAGGAATCCGACGGGCGCAACCGCAACGCAGGAGACGTCCTGCGCGGCGAGCTCATCAAACGTCTGCTCCAGGGACGGACCTAGCCACTGCCCTCCTCCAGCCCCTTGGCTTTGGTACGCAATGCGGTGCGGTCGATCGAGGCGTCGCGCGATCAGCTCCGCCGATGCCTCGAACAGTTTCTGATACGGGTCCCCAGCCTGCAGAGCACGAAGTGGCAGGCTGTGGGCGGTTAGCAGGACGATACCGTCATCTGGAAAATCCGCGAGTGTCTGCTCGATAAGTTCAACGTGAGCGTCGACCAGCGGCTCGGCACAACCGTACGGCGCCACCCGCACCAACGACGGTTCTTCCGGCCACGGGTCGGGGTTCGCGGTCAGAGCACGCTCCGTAGCGTCGGCGTAAACGTGCACGCTGAACGGCGCCATCGGCGCTACGCAGATACGCGAGTATCCGCGGCCTGCCATGTCGACCAGCACCTCCTCGACGGTCGGGTGCCACATGCGCATCGCGACGTGGACGGGCAGACCCAGTTTCTGCGCAAGCTCGTCCGCCTGTAGGCGGGTCGTTTCGAGCAATGGCGAACCGCCGATCGCCTCGTATCGATGGCGCATTTCTGCGATCAGCGCGTCATCTGGTGGTCGTCCCCGACGTATCCGAGTCAAGAAGTCCGGTAGGTCGGCGACGTCGTCGATCGTTCCGTGA
The DNA here is from genome assembly GCA_030430975.1 of Polyangia bacterium. Lineage (GTDB taxonomy): Bacteria > Myxococcota_A > Polyangia > Polyangiales > Polyangiaceae > JAUIKB01. The sequence continues at coordinate 3,073 of JAUIKB010000603.1, read as the reverse complement.
CCGACGACCAACACGGCGTCAGCAGTCATGGGAGTGATCCAATCGTCGTTTCAAGCGGCGCTGCTGCTGATAGGGTGCGGCTCATGGTCGAAATAGCTCTTCGGGATAAGGTTGCGATCGTCAGCGGGGCGAGCCGTGGAATCGGGGCAGCGATCGCTGAGGCATTTGCCGCCCACCACGCGCGTGTAGTCGTTTCCTCGAGAAAGATCGAGGGGGTCGAGCAAGTCGCGAAAGCACTCACGGATAAAGGTTACATGGTCGAAGCGGTTGCAGCGCATGTGGGCAAGGCCGAGCAGCGCGCGCACCTGGTCAGTGAGGCCATTCAGCGGTTCGGCAAGGTCGACATCCTGGTTAACTGCGCGGGCACCAACCCGTTCTTTGGACCGATGGTGAGCATTGACGAGGGAGCCTATCTCAAGACCTTTGAGATCAACCTGCATGGGGCGTTCGAACTGTCACGCGCCGTCGCCCGGCATTTGATCGACCGAAATTCGCCGGGTTCGATCGTCAACATCGCCAGTGTTGCCGGACTGCGCGCCAGTCCGCTTCAGGGCGTCTACGGCATGACCAAAGCCGCGATGATCCACATGAGTCGTTCGATGGCGCTCGAGCTGGGTTCCTCGGGAGTGCGGGTGAACTCGATTTCGCCCGGTCTCATCGAGACCAAGCTGGCCGCGGCCATCACGTCGAGTGAAGCCGCGCTTGAGTCGGTGACGTCGAGGGCGCCGCTTGGGCGCATCGGGCAACCGGACGAGATCGCGGGACCGGCTTTGTTTCTGGCAAGCGACGCTTCGTCGTACGTAACCGGCCACAACCTCGTCGTCGATGGCGGGCTCACGATCGTTTAGGGCGGCTACTCGCTGGCCATGTACGGGTAGCCGTAGGCGGTCGACGAGACGAACGTTTCCTTGACTGTTCGGGGCGAAGTCCAGCGCAAGAGATTGAGCGCACTACCGGCCTTGTCGTTGGTTCCGCTCATGCGCGAGCCACCGAACGGTTGCTGGCCAACCACCGCGCCGGTCGGCTTGTCGTTGATATAAAAGTTACCGGCGGCAAACCGCAGTCGCCTGTGAGCCTCGGCGATGGCCGCGCGATCGCGCGCGAACACAGCACCGGTCAAGGCGTAGGGACTGGTCCGGTCGCAGAGATCCAGCGTGTCCGCGTACGCGGCGTCGTCGTAGACGAAGCACGTCACCAGCGGCCCGAAGACCTCTTCCCGCATCAGCCGATGACCGGCGTCGCTTACTTCGACGAGCGTCGGTTCGACAAAGTATCCCGTGGACTTGTCACCCCCGCCGCCAGCCAAGACGGTCGTGTCCTTAGCGGCCAACTGTTGGTAGCCGCGGATTCGATCGAACGCCGCTTCGCTGATCACGGCGCCCATGAACATCGAAAAATCGCGCGGATCGCCCACCTTGAGCTGCTTTGTATCCGCGACCGCGCGATCTCTTATCTCTGGCCAGAGCGACGCGGGTACATAAGCGCGCGAGGCGGCGGAGCACTTCTGCCCCTGAAACTCGAAGCCCCCGCGTACGATCGCGGTCGCCACCGCGGCCGGATCGGCGCTTGGGTGCGCCACGATGAAGTCCTTCCCGCCGCTCTCTCCGACGATGCGAGGATAGCAGCGGTAGTTCGCGATTCGGCCGCCGATCTTGGCGTACAAGCCTTGGAACACCGCGGTCGATCCGGTGAAGTGCAGGCCCGCGAACGCCGCGTCCGAGAGGACTTGATCGGTGATCGTGGCTGCGTCGCCGTGAACGAGATTGATCACGCCGGGCGGCAGCCCAGCGGTTTCGAGTAGCTCGAGAATGAGCGCTCCTGACAGCGCTGCGTTCGGCGAGGGTTTCCATACGACCGTGTTGCCAACCATCGCAGGCGCCGTGGGCAGGTTGCCCGCGATGGCCGTGAAATTGAATGGCGAGACCGCGTAGATGAATCCGTCGAGCGGGCGCATTTCCAATCGGTTATATACGCCTGGCGAAGACGCCGGCTGGTCATCCGCCAGATGCTCCGCGTAGTAAGCGTTGAAGCGCAGGAAATCGATCAGCTCACACGCCGAGTCGATCTCGGCCTGGTGTGGCGTCTTGCTTTGGTTCAGCAACGTGGCGGCGTTCAGGCGCTGTCGCCACGGGCCGGCGAGCAGCTCGGCCGCGCGCAGGAATATCTCACCGCGTGCTGTTTGCGGAAGGTCCTGCCACGCCGGGCGAGCAGCCTGCGCGGCAGCGATCGCGGCTTCGACTTCTGCCTCACCAGCTTCGCCGACCGTGCCAAGCTGAAGCTGATGATCCGCGGGGCACGATACGTCTCGCCGCGATTTGCCCATCGTACGCTCGCCGCCGATGACGCACGGCAGCTCGCGCGCGGTCGCTTGAAGCTCGCCGATAGCGCTGCGCAGCTCCGTCCGCTCCGGGGAGCCGGGAGCGTAATCCAAAATCGGTTCGTTGCTGGGTTTGGGCAGGCTCATGGTGATCTGGTCCGGCAGCCGCCACCTGGCGTCAACCGCCAACGGCCAGCCGCCAGGCTAGCGCTTGAGCACGTAGGTGATCTCGGTCTTAACCTTCAGCTCGGCCAGGCGCAGATCCAGCATACGCTGTCGAACCTCGTCGCCGCGATATCCGTAGGCCGCGCCGCGAACATCCGAGACCGCGTCGACGCCGCCGTCCGGCCTCCGTAGCTCGAAGTGCCGCAGGCCGTTTTCCGTGCGGACGTCCCCGACGCTCGCATACTGGGAATAGCTGTAGCCGCCGCCGTGCGGGAGGATATTGGCCGATTGTACTCGATCCAGAACGCCGAGACGTTGGGCGCGCTCCCCGAATCCGGTCGCCTCAAGCGCTTCCGAGTCGAAGTTCTCACGGGGCCGGACTAAGTAGGCTGGTAGATCCGGCGACAGTGTTAAGGGAAATAGCTGTCCCGACGCCAGGTCGTGTTCGTCAAACGCGTAGCAACCCAGGATCGCGTCGTTGATGCTCAGCAGGCCCTGATGGGTTCGGTTGCAAACCACCGTGAGCGGTCCAAGTAGCGCTCGCGCCATGGCTTCGCGTCGCCGCAGGCTGAAATCCTGTGCCCAGCGGTA
>JAUIKB010000602.1 GCA_030430975.1 Polyangia bacterium | reverse complement strand
CCCAACCGACGGTGGTCGGTACAGCGTTTTGCACCCGCCGCGCTAAACCCGCGCGGGTCCATTGCGTCGACTCCGCGACCGGCCGCTCCGTCCGAAGCGAACAGGCCTTGCCCGCCACGCGCGGTACGCTCGTTTCGGACGGATCGAGTCTCACCGAGGTGACATCCAATGGCAACACGGTCTCCCTGCGCGACTTGTCGGGTACGGCGCCGGGCCCGGTGAGGACCGTGAAGATCAATAACTACGGCTACACCGATGGAACGTTCGCGCTGCCGCCAAAGAACGGACGAACGCTGATCGGTGCCACACGCAAACAAACCCGCTCGGAATACGCCGGCGCTAAAATATTCTCGGTGGATATGAACTCGGGGTCGGCGAAGCTGGTCATGACGTTTGCCGTAGACGCCCGCCTGGCCGCACTAACCGACTCCCGTGCATATTTCGTGGCGTACAAGGGCGGTTGGGGCAAGCCTCGCACAGCTAGTCTCCACGCGCTGGACCGTGCAACCGGCAAGCAGGTCTGGAGCTACATTGGGCGCAAGCGCACCTATCTCCGCCCGCCGGTCGAGCACAAGAACGTTGTCACTTTGATCGACAATGAAGCGCGGATGCTGCAGCTCGACGCCGCCTCCGGCAAGGTGCTCAGAAAGGTCGTCTTGCCGCACCATCCAAGGCATGGCAGCAGCGCCTCGGTCCAGCCGATCGCTGACGGCGACCACCTGTACCTCGTCACCGACCGCGTCGTGCGGGTCGACGCGACCACAGGCAAAGTGCTCGCCAAGCAGGCGTCCTCGTCGTACGCGCGACAGCTGCTTGTTCTCAGCGATGTCGTCGTGGCGGCGCGCGACGATCAGCTTCAGATCCTCGACAAGGCAACGCTCGCCACACAGCGGGTGCTGCGTACGAGCGAAAGCTGGGAGTTCGGTAAGCTAGCGCCAGCTGCTCGTGGCTTTGGCGTGCTCACGACGTATCGCCGCAACAACCGCTTCTACGGACGCGTGGACAGCTATCGGCCCGTCGCTAGCGGAACGATTGAGTTCAGCGCGCTTGGCGCGGACGTGACGGCGTATCGCCAGGGGCGCCGGCTCGGAGCCGGCCGAGTCGAACTCGCGCAAGGCAGCCACCGGCTTGACTTGATGCGACCAGGCTTCGCCCCGGTGTCCAAGCGCGTGGACGTTCGCGGCGGGCAGACCGTTCGGCTCACGGCGGCCGACGGACCGAGCCGACGCGCTTCCGATCTCAAGCCGGATCGGTACTGGGCCGTTTCGCCGCGACCGGTGTCGGTGTTCGCTGACCCGGCGGCGCGTAGAGTGCTGTTTGCGCTGAAGTTGAAGGGCTCGACGGCTGCTGACGCCGAAGTGGCGGCGTCGGTTTCGTTCCGCGACGGCCTAGTCGCGATCGATCAACGCAGCGGCGCGGTGAAATGGAGCGTCGCGGCTGCTCAGCTGCAGGCGGTCATGCTGTCGAAGGCCACCGGATACGCGGCGCCCCACCCCCCAAAAACCGAAATGGTGACCGTAGACTCGGCGTCAAGACAGGTGATCGTCGTAACAGACGGCTGGGTCCCGAATCGGTTCGCTGCGTTCGACCGCGACAGCGGCAAACTGAACTGGGCTGCCGAGGCGTACGTGGTGCTCCCGCACATGAGCACGCGGCCAGGTGCCTATTATCGGGATGGTTATCGAATAGCTCACGGCATGCTGTGGCATCGTGACGACCGACAGCTGTTCGGGCGTGACCTTCGGTCAGGTCGGTTGGTTTTCGAACACTATCGCGATCCGACTGAGTCGATTGACGGATTACCGGTGTTTCACGGCGATCGCGTGTACTTGTTGGCGGGGGGGCAGCTGCGCGCCATGGAGCTGTTCACTCAGCGCGAGCTGTGGGCAAAGAAGGTCCCGCGTGCCACGGAGATTTTCCTCGAACCGGATCAGACGGGTTTGATCGTCGTGACAGAGAAGCACGTGGTTCGGTACGGCTTCGATGGCAAGCAGCGTGCGAAGAGTGCGTACCTGGCCGGCAACCTCGACGACAATGCGCCGCTGTTCACAAACGACTATGTCTATGTGTGTGGCCACTTCCGCAACAAGGTGTACGCGCTGCGGCGCAAGAATCTCGCGTTGGCGTGGACGTTCAGCGAGAAGCGCCAATCGCCTTGCCCCAGCGCGATCGGTCCAGGTGACGAGCTGCTGCTCACCGACGGGCGTCTCGCTATCGTGGTGGCCGCGAGTACCGGTAAAGAGAAACGCCGCTTTCAGAAGGCGACCTCGCTCCAGCTCTGGAAATCGCGGTCGTCGCCGACTGAAGTGTGCTTGACGGGCTACGACCGACTGAGCTGCTACTAAACCTCGAGCACCGATTCGCTCGTCGAAGCTACTTCGCTCGTCGAAGCTACTTCGCCCGTCGAAGCTGGAACGCCTGGCAGCCCTGCTTAGAGAACGAGGTCACCATCGAGCGCCACGCGCCGAGCTCGGGGTTTGGCGGTTTACCGGCGCCGATGCGCGCGAGTTGGTTCTCGTACCAGGTGACATCCAGTGCTGCGTAACGGTCGAGGGTCTTGGAACCGGTCGTCAGCCGAGGCAGTTCGGCCTTCGCCGGCTGCCCGTCGAGCACTCGCGCCGGCAGCGTCGGGTCGATACAAAGCGTACGGGCGAGACCCACCATGTCGACGGCCCCGTCACGTACGGGCGCGGCCATGCCGGCAGCGCTGCGGAATCCGCCGGTAACCATCAGCGGCACCTCTACGTGTTGCCGAATGCGCTCCATGAACTCCAGGAAGTACCCTTCGCGGCGGCGCGTGCTCTCCTTTTGATAGGCGCCGACCATTGCCTGCGCTTCGTACGTGCCGCCCGATACCTCGATCAAGTCCATGCCGGCGTCGGCCAGCCACTGGATCACCTGAAGCGACTCGTCTTCGGTGAAGCCGCCCTTCTGAAAGTCCGCCGAGTTGATCTTGATGCCGACCGGGAAGTCGGGCCCGACGCGGTCGCGGATCGCGCTATAGACGGTCAGCACAAAGCGCGCGCGGTTCTCGAGCGAGCCGCCCCACCGATCGTCGCGGCGGTTGTGGTGTGGCGACAAGAACTGACTCACCAGGTAGCCGTGGGCGCCGTGGATCTGCACTCCGGTGAAGCCGGCCTCCTTCGCGACCGCTGCGGCCGTGCCGAAGCGGTCGATCAGGTCTTCGATCTCCGTTTCGGTCAGAGCGCGTGGCGTGGCAAACGCCTTGGCGAGTTCAGGTCCGAATCCGACCGCTGAAGGCGATACGGTTTCTTTCACAAGAAACGCCGGAGTCTGTTTGCCGGGATGATTGAGCTGCATCCACAGGTGCGTGTCGTTGGCGGTGCCAGCTTTGGCCCACGCTCGCAGTGCCTCCAGGTCGCGATCGTCTTCGATTACGACGTTGCGGGGTTCACCCAGTGCGCGCCGATCGATCATCACGTTGCCGGTAATCGCCAAGCCCACGCCGCCCTCGGCCCAAGTGCGATACAGCTGGACATGTTCCGGCGTGGGAGCGTGTGACGGCGACCCGAGGATCTCGCTCATAGCCGACTTGGCGATGCGGTTTTTGATCGTGATGTTGCCGAGACGCAGCGGACGTTTGAGCACGTCGGCATCCGGCGGCGAAACCGTATCGGAGCGCCGGTCGGCGGCAGCGGAATGGTCGGCTGTGTCGGTAGGTTGGGTCGCGGGCATCTGGTTCTCCTAGCTGGTCGTTATTAGACCGGTCGTCTTGCGTCGCCAGTGCGAGTTCTCACGGATTTCTCAATGGGGCGGTTGCGCGAGCGTCGGTCGCGTGATCGCGCTGTTGCCGCGTCACACGTGTCGGGGGTCAAACCTATGAGATCCACTACTTAGGCCCGACACCTGGTTCAGGGGGTCTCGCGATTTCCGACACCTAGGCCTGACACCCGTTTCAGTCCGGTCCCACGTGATTTCAGGCAGTTAGCTCCGACACCCGTTTCGGGCGCCGGTGCGGCGGTGCAGGACCGGGACTCATGGGTCCGACAGCATGGTTCCTGGGAGCCCGCTGCTTGTCAGCCCGCCCGCTCCTCGGGCGTCGAACGACCTACTGCTACTGCGTGAACGCATAGGCGCCGACGAAGAACGGTGAGTTCACCGCGCTCTGGGTCTCGACCTGGGTCAGGGTGCCGGCTGCCTCGTCGATCTTGAACGTCACCAAGTTGTTCGAATCGCGATTCGCGACGAGCAAGACCTGCCCGCTTGGATCGATGTGGAAATTGCGTGGGTGCAACCCACGCGTGTTCTCGTGACCGACCAGCGTGAGTTCGCCGGTGGTCTGCGAGATCTCAAATATCACGATCGTGCTGTCGCCGGCGTTGCGATTCGAACCGTACACAAAGCGTCCGTCCGGGTGCACGTGGATATCCGCGCCAGTGCCGCCGCTCACGCCTTGCGGCAAGCTCTCTTCGGTTTCGATGAACGTCAGCGTACCGTTCGTCGTGTCGAAGCTATACGCCGACATGCTGGTGTCTTGTTCATTCATCACGTAGGCGTAGGGAAGCGTCGGGTGGAACGCCATGTGTCGTGGTC
>JAUIKB010000601.1 GCA_030430975.1 Polyangia bacterium | reverse complement strand
GCGAGCGGCATTTCGCCCAGCTCGTCGAGGAACAGCGTGCCACCGGATGCCTCCAACAGCAGTCCGCGGCGTGCTCGGTCGGCACCGGTAAACGCACCCTTGGTGTGGCCGAACAGTTCGGATTCGAGCAGTTGTTCGGGCAGGGCGCCGCAGTTGATCGAGACGAATGGTCCGGCTTTTCGATCGCTGTTGAAATGCACCGCGCGCGCGATGAGCTCCTTGCCGGTACCGCTCTCTCCGCTGACCAGAATGTTCAGGCTGGTGCCGATCACGCGGTCCAGCTGATCGAACACGCGGCGCATGGGTTCGCTGCTGCCGACGATCTGGGAGTAGTCGTAGCGGTGCTCGAGCGCTCGCTGGCGGCTGTTGACCTCGTCGACGAGTCGCTCGATCTCTTTCGCCTGGCCTCGCGACAGCCGCTCGACCGCCCGTTTTTCGCGGGCGAGTTCATCGGCGCGCGCCTCGAGTTCGGCGTGCAGTCGCGCGTTGCCCAACGCAAGCGCGATCTGGGTGCCGAACGCCGACAGGATATCCACGTCGTCATTCGAGAACGTGCCGGAGGTGAGACGGTTGTCCAGATACAGCGCCCCTAAGATGCCGCGCGGTGAGCGGATGGGAACACATGCGACGGACTTGAGGCGCATCGCGTGTACCGACCGGTTGCCGCTAAAACGAGCGTCGTGGCGCGCATCGACCGTGAGTACCGGCGTGCCGGAGGTCATCGCCTGACGCGCGATGCCGGTTGAGAATTCCAGCGTGGCACTTTGCAGGTCTTGTTGGTCGAGATTGCGCGCGGCGCGGATCGAATAGCCTTCGGTGGCGTCGGGCTCGTCCAGCAGCAGGATGAAGCCGCGTTCGGCGCCGACCAGTCCGATCGCAGCGTCCATCGCTGACTCGAGCACGCGCTCCACATTCAGGGTCGAGTTGATGCGTTGGCTGATATCGATGAGCAGTTTCCACGCGTCCGACGGCCGCGGCGGTCGGTGATCGGTGGGCGTGACGTCGAGGCCGCGGCGGCGCGGGTGTTGCCAGAAAGCTTGGCGAGCGGGGGCAGGGAGCGATACAGCGATGCGTTCCCAGATTTCCCGAGCGCGGGTGCGGGCGGTTTCCGACAGGGCAGGGGCGCCGGTGGCGGTGTATCCGCGCCACAGCGCGCGCTGACAGTCTGCGATGAGTTGCTGATCATCGGCGGGCACTTCAGACAGCTGCTCCAGTAGCTCGCACCCTCGGCGGTGCTCGCCGACGGCTATAAGCAGGCGCGCGCGCTCGAGCTGGGCCGTCGCGTTCAGGTCGTGGGCGTCGAGTTCGGTCAGCGTGTCTGCGACCGAGTCCAGTTCGGTTTGTGCCGCCCGGTGGTTACCGCGTAGTCGCAGCAGCTCGATCTGCCGCAGGCGAACCTCGGCGCTCTCGCGTTTAGAGTCGCGTGCGTCGTAGAGCGATTTCGCCCGGATCAAGTGCCGGTCGGCTGCGTCCAGATCGTCGGTGGCGATCGCGAGTTCACCTTGGATCTGCGCGATGGTGCCGCTCAGGTGCGCCAGGCCGGCTTCCCGCACCGCCTCCGCGGCCCAGTTAAGCGCGGTGCGCGCTCGCTCGAATTGCCCGACCTCCGTGTACAGATTGGCGAGGTTTACGCGCGTGGTGATCAGCGTGCTCTGTTTGTCCACGGCGAGTGCGGCGGACTGGGCAAGCTCGTAGCGCTCCAGAGCGCGTCCGTAGTCGCCGTGGTGCTGAGCGATCGTCCCGAGGTTCAGCTGCGTGCTCGGCAATAAGTCCCAGAGGTCCTCGCGTTCCGCGATCGACGCCGCCTGCTCGAAGTATCGGCCTGCTACGTCGAGCTCCCCTAGACGAAAATGCAGGATGCCCAAATGACTGGCCGTCGTGGCCGTCAGTCGAGGCGTGGCACCGTGCGACTCCAAGACGGAGATAAGCACATGCTTGGCCCGTTCGATTTTGCCGAGGTAGCCGAGCGAGAGTCCCAGGCACTGCTTGAGCCCCAGATGTTCGACGTCCGTGGGTGCGCTCTGCGCGACGTTCAAGGCCGACGCGTAGTCGCCCAGACGCAGCGCAGCGCGTGCCGAGCGCTCGAGCACGTCGGCGTCCATCGGGCCTTCGCTTAAGGTGAGCGCCCGGTCCGCGTAGGTCAGCGCTCGCTTCGCGTTTCCCTGGGCCAGGTACACGTCGCTCGCTTCCGCATACAATCCACGGCGCGCGGCGGGTGCCGGGCGTGTTCGCAGCGCGCGTGCGATGACGCCGATGGAGAGCTTTAGCTCGCCGGCGTGGCGGAGGACTGTCGCCAGTACGCAGGCGTCGTCAGGGTCGCGTATCGCCGACCGAAGGCGCACGGCGATCTCAGCGAACGCGCGGGGCGCCCGATCGAACGCTTCGGCGGCCTGGGAGAGCTCCGCGAACGCTCCGTCGATATCGCCGACCGAAGCCAGCGCGCCAATCGACCGAGCTCTTGCTTCCGCCCGAACCGGCTCGGGGCCGTGTTGAGCGACGCGTTCGCACGCGGGGCGCACGATGTCGGCCGCTGCGCGCAACGCCTCTGGCCGCACCGCTTGCAGCAGAGGCTGTAGGTGAGCGCTCACCGCTAGACTCGTCCCGGCTGGGTCACGACGGAGCCATCCCGTTTCGAGCAGCGCCGGATCCGCCGACCAGCCAAGCGCTTCACCGACGGCGGTGTTCACATTGCCACCCAGCACCAACAGCTGGCATAGCTGGTTCATGGCGGAAGGGGGCAGGGCGCCGAGTCGATCGACGTCGACGGCTTCGCGCGTCGACTCGGCGGCTTCGACAGAAGTCCAGCGCCGACCGTAGCGGCGCAGCGTCGCGATGATGTTGCGCGGCGAGCCGGCGCTGCGTTGCTGTAGTGTCGTGAGCGCTCGGTCCGCGGCGTCGGGAAGCCACTCGCGCAGCGCCGGCAAACCCAGCGGCGGCACGACCACATGTTCGGCGTTCGTTTCGGCGAGGTCGGGGCGCCACTGCCCACTGCACACGCAGTAGACTCGTTGATCGGTCCCCAGCAAGCGAAGCACAGCTGTGAGCAGCCGTCGCTGCTCGGCGCTCAACCGGTCGCTATCATCGAGGCACAGAACGAGCGGTCCCGCGGTCTCCAGGTCACGAGCGATCTGGACGATCCCGCCGACCCCGGCGCTGATTTCGCGGCCTTGAGTTAGCCAGCTCTCGATCCGCGTTGTGCCGCCGATCGCTTCCCAGACGCGGAAGTAGCGCTGACAGCGCCACTTGAACTCCTGATACAGCCGCGACTTCCCGATGCCGTCGGGCCCGGTGATGGTCACGACGCGCGGTCCGCGCTCGCCGTCTCTCCAGCGGGTCAGCGTAGCGTCGAACGCCTGCAGTTCGGCGTCGCGGCCGACGATCTTGGGTGGTAAATGTCGAAAACCGCTGGGCGCGGTGACGCCGAGGATCTCGAGCGCCTCCTGCGCTGTCGCGGGTCGAGCCTCAGGGCTCACCGCGGTGGTCCGCGCGATCAGCTCTTCTACCGCTCGCGTGGGCTCGTCCGCGACCTTCTGCAGCGTCCGTCCCATCGCATATAGGTCTGAGCGCCGGTCGCCGGCGTGCCCGGAGAGTAGTTCCGGAGCTATGTAGTCCGGTGTCCCATGTACATCGCTGAGTTCCCCAAGTGGCGCCCCACAGCTCAGATCGATCAAGCGCGCGGCCCCGTCCGACCCGACCAGGACGTTGTCCGGCTTCACGTCGCCGTGGCGGATGCCGAGATCATGCAGGGTGGCAAGTGCGTGCAGTACATCCACTGCGACGCGCTGCAGCTGAGGAGGCGTGAGCTGAAGCTCGGAACTCAGCGGCGCGCCTTGGATGAGTTCCGACGTGTAGTAGGGGCGGGTCGGTTGTCCGGCGGCCGGTAGCCACTCGCCGCTATCCAGCACCTTGAGCAGCTGAGGCGTGTCGATGCCGGCTAGGCAGTGGAACTCCGCCCGCAGACGGTCACCGAACTGCGCCGAGCGGAGCAGCTTCAGCGCGACGATGCGCCCGGTGGCACGGTCGCGCACCCGAAAAGCATCCGCTAGTCCGCCGGAGCCGAGCCGACTCAAGACCTCGTAGCGCCCGCCGATGAGCGTGCCGGCGGTCACGTCCACGTCGCCCGTAGAGTGTTCCACTACGTACGATATGATCCAGTTTGGAACAAAATGGAACACTTATAAGGCTGCTTTTTATGGATTTTTGGGGGGCTCAGGTTGGCACCGCACCTGCAATAGGTCGGGCAAGGAGGTTTCCAAATGAACCGCATCACGTTTTCTTTCGCTCTATTGACCACCGTTATCGCCGGGTGCAGCGGCCAAGCCGTCGACTCGGCCAAGCCGACGAAGCTGACCAAGGCCGAGGCTGCCCAGGACGCCGCCAGCGGCGGATCTTCCGACTCCGGTGACGTTTGCGGCGCCAACGCCTGGTATGGGGACGGTGAGTGCGACGCCTGGTGTCCGAACGGCGACACCGCCGACTGTGACAACGACGATGTGGTGTGCACGCAGATCTCCGAGGTCCCCGACGGCGTGTGCGGTCGCGACGATAGCGACCCCTG
>JAUIKB010000600.1 GCA_030430975.1 Polyangia bacterium | reverse complement strand
CCGTTCGCCCGATTCGGTCGAGTAGTCGCCTTCCTTCAGCAGCGCCTCGTCCGCCTCCAAGCCGACGGCTTGCATCCCTTCCTTCCAGCCCCGGACGCGATCTTGGCACACCGCCAAATTCCCCGTCCCGGTGACCAGGCCGATCCGACGATGCCCCTTCTTGGCCAGCTCGCCGACGCTCAGGCGCGCACCCGAAGCGTTGTCGGCCATGACGACATCGCCGTCGATCGTGTTCGGCTGGCGCGCGATGAAGACGATCGGCAACCCCGCCATCACCGCCTGCTCAAGCTCATCTTCCGGCCCGAAGCCCAGCAGCAACAGCATGCCGTCGACCTGCTTTGAGCGCAACAGTTGCAGATAGCGCGACTGTTCCTCGGGTCGATTGTAGGTGGAGCCGAGCAGCAGCGAATACCCGGCGCCTTTGAGGGCGCGCTCCACGCCTTGCACCATCAAACCGTAGACGGGCTCGGAGATGTCGGGTACGAGCATCCCGACCAGGCCGGTCTTGCGTTTTTGCAGGCCGCGCGCGACCGCGTTGGCGGTATAGCATAGCTCGCGAGCGGCTTCTTCAACCCGCGCGGTGAGTTCGGGACTCACATACGCGGAGCGGTTGAGCACGGCCGAGACGGTGGCGATCGACACGCCCGCTCGAGCCGCAACTTGGCGGATAGTGGCCATGGGTACGTCCTAACTGCGGCGGGGAAGGACCGGAGGTCCAACAGGAAAACTTAGCAGCCCGCGGCAGGGAAGGACAAGATGCACCCGTGGCGCAGAGGGCTCTAGTCGCCTGATGCGGGAGCGGCTTCCGGGTCGTTCTTGCCCGTCGTGGTCTCCCACCACAGCCGCCGTCCCCAGCGTCCCAGGTCGTCGAGCAGGCTGTAGTACGTCGGCAGTACGATCAGCGTCAGCGCGGTGGAAGCGATCAGACCGCCCATGATGGTCCGCGCCATCGGGAAGTAGCGAGCGTTGCCGATGCCCGAATCGCCGATCGCCAGCGGAATCAGGCCGACCACCGTGGTCGAGGCCGTCATGAGGATCGGACGCAGACGCTCGCGACAGCCCTCGCGAATCGCATCCGGCCGCGAATAGCCGCGACGGCGCAGGTTGTTGATGTGGTCAATCAGCACGATGCCGTTGTTAACCACGATGCCCACCAGCACCAGCATGCCGATGCGCGACATCATGTTGAACGGCGTGCCGGTAATCCACAAAAAACCCGCAATCCCCACCGCCGCGAAAGGTAGCGAAAACATGATGGCGAACGGGTGCGCCAACGACTCAAACAGCGCCGCCATCACGAAATAGACCATGAACAGCGCCAGCAGCAGATTGAAGAGCATGTCCTGGTCTTCCTGCGCGGCCTGCTGCGTCCAAAAGCCGAACGACCAGCCGTACCCATCGGGAAACGGGTAGTCGTCGAGCACTTTGCGAAAGGCCTCCATGCCCACGTCTTTCTTGTCGCCGCTGTAGATGGCGCCGAACCAGGCGTAGGTCTGGCGATTCTCCCGCCTGATTCGGCCGGCGATCCGCTCGATCTGGAAAGAGGCCACCTGCTCGAGCCGAATGGGAGCGCCGTCGGGGCTGGCCCCGACGATGATCGAGCGCAGGTCGTTGAGGTCTTGCAGGTCATTGGGGTGCATGCGCACCCAGATCTCGACCTCGCCGTCGGGAGTGCGGTAGCCGCGAATCTGCCGCGCACGCGCCACGATGCCCAGCACCTCGCCCACAATCTGCGGATTCACACCCAGCTTACGCGCCAGAGCCCGGTCCAGCCGAATCTGGACCTCCTCGCGCGAACCGTCGTCGCCGGCAAAACTCTCGGAAAAGTCAGGGTTCTGCAACAGGCGCGACCGCAGCTCGGCCCCGATACGCCCAAGCTCGGCCGGGTCGTCTCCATAGAGATTGGCCGAGATCCAACTGGTGTTTTGGCCACCCTCCTGGCGCCCGGTGCGAATCTCGGCGCCGGGGACCACCGGAAGCTGATCGTTGATCTGTTTGCGGTATTCGGTCGCCTCGTCCAAGGTGATCGAGTCCTTGTCAAAGTAGACCCTGGTGGAAGCCGAGTTGTTGGAGTAGCGCGTGAGGTAGTCGGTGATCTTGTAGCGCTCGCGGTTCTGTTCGAGAAACGCTTCCACCGGCGCCACGTACTCGTCTTCGATCTTGGCGTAGTGGAAGTTCTCCGAAAACTCGTATTGGATCATCAGCGCGCCCATCTCTTCGGCGTCCGGTGTGTTGTCGGGAATGGCGTTGCCCAGAGCGTAGAAGGAGCCGGCAATCAGACCGGGGACGAGCACGAAGCCGGTCAGGAAGCGATGCCGCAGCGGCCAGTCCACCAGCTGCAGATAGAACGCGGTGAAGCGGCCTCGCCCTGCTCCTTCCGACTGCGTACGGCGCGCCTTCACCGGCAGGCGCGCTGTGATCGAAGGAATGAGCGTGAGCGAGATGAACAGCGAGCACAGCAGCGCAAAAATCACCGCCACGCCGACTTCTCCCAAAAACACCGAAAGCTCCGAGCGAGCGCCGAACACTAGCGGCACGAAGATGATGATCGACGTCAGCGTCGCCGCGATCACCGCCGTCGTGACCTCGCCTGCGCCGTCGGCCGCCGCCTCGAACGCGGCCTCGCCTTTTTCGAGTTTTTGGAAGATCGACTCGAGCACCACCACAGCGTTGTCGACCAGCATGCCCGCCGACAGCATCAGCCCCATCATCGACAGCAGATTGAGCGTGCCGCCGGAGAAGTAGATCATGCCCAGCGCTGCGACCACCGAGAACGGAATCGCCAGCCCGATCACCACGCTCGGCAACAGCCGCCATAAGAAACAAAACAGGGTCACTACCGCCAGCAGCGCACCGGTGGTGCCTGCTTCCAACAGGCTGGTCAGCGATTTGGTGATCTCCTCGCCTGCGTCATGCCAGATGTGGAGGTCCACGCCCGCGAAAGCCGGGTCGCTCTCGAGTTCAGCGATCACCCGTTTGACCTCAGCCACGGTCTCCACCGTGTTGGCTTCCGAGCCCTTTCGGACCATGAAGCCGACGCCATACTGGCCGTTGAGGTGCTGCCCGGAGTTCGCCACCGGGGCGTCGTAGATGATGTCGGCGATCTGCTCCAGCCGCAGCCCGCGATTGTTCACCGGGAAGTTGCGTATCTCGTCCACCGACGCCATCGCGCCTTTCGACACGGCGCTGAAGCGGCGTCCGCCGTCTTCGGCGCGGCCCAGCGAGAGGTTCAGGTTCGCCTCGTCGAGCGACCGGAACAAAGCGCCCACGTCCACCTGGTAACGCTTGAGGTCGTCAAGCCGCAGGTAGATATCCACCTGCTGGCGCTGCGAGCCCCAGATCTCGACTTCGGCGACGCCGGGGACGCGCTCAATCGGTTTTTTCAGCTTGGCGTCGAGGAAGTCATACGCGTTGCTGAGGTCGCGCTGGGACGAGATGGTCGCTTCAAGGATCGGGATGTCGTCGCTGCTGAAGTTACGGACAATGATCCGCCGCACGTCCTCGGGCAGGTCATTGCGGATCTGCTCGACCTTCTCGCGCACTTGCGCCCGGATCAGGCTGACATCGGTGTTCCAGTCGAACTGCACCTGCAGTTGCGCGGAGTCCGACGATGACTCCGAGTTCATGCGCTTGACGCCGGGGATGGTGGCGACGATCTCTTCGAGCGGACGTGTAATCGTCTCCTGGATTTGCTGCGGCGTCGCGTTGGGATACGGGACGTAGACGATCAGGAACGGAAACTGAACGTCGGGCATCAGAACCAGCGGAATCCGCGTGGACGCAATCAGCCCCAGCACCACCAGCGAGATGAACAGCATCGTGATGGTGACCGGACGCCGGACCGAGAAACCGGCAAGAGCGGACCCCACCTCGGCCGAAGCGTCCGCTTCGGCAGGCAGTTCGGGCCGTTGTGGATTGTCGTGCTGCACGGCTCCGTCCTTTGCGCTAGTCCGCGCCCTGGAAGACGCGCTCATCCTCGCGCTCGTAGGCCTTGTTGTCCACCAGCTCGTACACTGCCGGAATCAGCACCAGCGTCAACGCTGTGGAGAAGATCAGTCCGCCCATCACCGCAATCGCCATCGGGGCGCGGATCTCGGCGCCTTCGCCCCAACCTAGAGCCATCGGCAGCAGGCCGAGCACGGTGGTCAGCGTCGTCATCAAGATCGGCCGCAGCCGTACTTGACCCGCGGTAACGATGGCTTCCCGCTTGGAGTAGCCGTCGCGGCGCAGTTGGTTGGCGTAGTCGATGAGCACAATGGCGTTGTTGACCACGATGCCGGCCAGGATGATGACGCCCAGCAGCACCACCACACTGACACCCACGCCGGTGACCGCCAGCGCGAACACCACGCCCACCAATCCCAGCGGCACGGTAAAC
Source organism: Polyangia bacterium (assembly GCA_030430975.1). Classification (GTDB taxonomy): domain Bacteria; phylum Myxococcota_A; class Polyangia; order Polyangiales; family Polyangiaceae; genus JAUIKB01. The sequence continues at coordinate 180 of JAUIKB010000600.1, read as the reverse complement.
AGAATCACGAACGGGTGCGTGAGCGACTCAAACTGCGACGCCATCACCAGATACACCAGAAATACCGCCAACCCAAGCGCAAAAAGCAAGCTGCGGTAGGACGTCTCGAGCTCTTCGTTCTGGCCGCTCAGGCCGACGGTAACGTTCACCGGAAGCTCGCCGCGCAGCCCCGCCAGCGCG
>JAUIKB010000599.1 GCA_030430975.1 Polyangia bacterium | reverse complement strand
CATCACGCGGGATGGCACGACGTTGCAGTCGCCGAGCTGCCAGGGGCTGTTCCCGTGTGGCGAAGGCGCAGGCTACGCCGGCGGCATCGTCAGCGCGGCGCTGGACGGAATCGCTGTAGCGCGTGCGATCGCTGCCGAGGTCACGACGTCGCGCGGAGCGTGATTTCGGTGATCTCCGCCGGCGCACCGAGCCGCATCGGCGGGCCCCAGTAGCCGGTGCCGTTGCTGACGTACAACAGCGTGTCGCCCACCTTGGCGAGTCCCGAAACCACCGGCTGTTGGAGGCGAACGAGCCAGTTCCACGGCCAGATCTGACCGCCGTGCGTGTGTCCCGACAGCTGCAGTCCGACGCCCATCGTGCTGGCTTCTGCCACGGCGCGAGGCTGGTGCGCTAGCAGCACGAGCTCGCGCCCGGCGTCGCGTCCGTCGAGGGCCTTCTTCAGGTCGGGACCCTGGCCGCCGCGGCGGCCAGCGGAGTAGTCGTCGACGCCCGCCAGATCGAGGCTCGCGCCATCGCGCTCAATCGACACGCGCTCGTTGCGCAGGACTCGGATGCCGAGCGTTTTGAGGAATGCACACCACGCGCCCGCACCTGAATTGTACTCGTGGTTGCCGGTGACGAAGTACGTCCCAAACCGAGAGTCTAGGCTACCCAGGGGTTCCACGAACGAGCCGAGGCGCTGCACCGACCCGTCGACGAGATCACCGGTGATCGCCACCACGTCCGGGTTCAGCGCGTTTGTGGTCGAGACGATCTGCTCGATGAAATCTCGACCGATCGTCGGTCCGACGTGAATGTCCGTGAGCTGCACGATCTTGAGCCCGTCTAATTCTGCCGGGAGCCGAGCCAGCGGGGCCTCGACGCGCTTGACGCGCACCCGGCTCAGCCCCGATCTGAGCGAGGCCAACGTCAGCGTGCCTCCCAGCACGGCAACGGTTCCGGCCAACAGCCGATACAGTGCTCGGCGCCGCTCGGGGTCGGCGGCGGCCGGCTCGGTGCTGACCCGTGCGGCTAGCGCGGCGACCGCCCGAATCATGTCGGCGCCCAGCACGAGCACCAGCAGCAAAAAGAAGCAGCCCAGCCAAACGTAGCCGGGCATCGCCACCGCTCGCATGCTGCTGGCGGGAAGGCGCCGCGCCGTTGCCAACGTGAAGGGGATACTCAGACACAGCAGCGCCGCGGCGATTCCGAGTCCGCGCTGCCATGCGGGGGAAAGGTGCGCGTCGCGGACCAGGCGCGCCCACAAGTAGTAGTGAAGGCTTCCCAGGATCAGCAGGGCGACGAAAAAAAACACCAAAAACCCCAGGTTTCGACTCATCGCGGTGGATATAGAGCGACGGTTTGGGTACCGAAAGGGGCGCTTTGGGCGACGCTGCTATAATCTGGTACGACACCGAGCAGGCGCGCCGCCGGCGTCCATCGTCCCGCTCACTGGAGGCTTTCATGTATCAATTCTTTCCGTCTTTTCGTGGACTTCGCACCTTTGGCTTGCTGACTGCGCTGGTGGGTTTCGCGGTCACTCCCACGGCTTGCACGATCGGTGGCGACGACGACGACTCGAGCGGCTCGGGCGGCAGCGGCGGCGGCGCGGCGAAAGAGGACTGTGGCGGACGGGACGTGAGCAGTTGCGATTACGTCGTCGCGGCGGATACCGACGACGACACCAAGTCGATCCAGTCGGCGCTGAGCGAACCGAAGGCGGGTGAGACCATCTGCCTGTGCCCCGGTGAGTACGAGATCACCCGGGAGCTGAACGTTGCTGCAACGCGCGACGTGACCGTGAAGGGTATCGGCGACACGCCGGAGGACACCGTCTTAGACTTTGCCAAACAGGAAGTGGGCGATGACGGGATGACCGCGACGGGTGACGGCATCACCATTGAGAATTTCTGGGTCAAAAACACTCCCGGAAACGGAATTGTCGTGACCGGTGCCGAAGACGTCACCTTTCGCAAGATCAAGGTTACGTGGGACGCCGGCGCGGTGACCGAAAACGGCGCCTACGCCGTGTACCCAACCCGCAGCAATCGGATCCTTGTCGAGGAGTGCGAAGTCATCGGTGCGTCGGACGCGGGCGTCTATGTAGGACAGAGCACCAACGCTATCGTGCGCAACAACAAGGTGCACCAGAACGTGGCTGGCATCGAGGTGGAAAATACAACCGGTGCTGAGGTCTACGGAAACGAGATGTTCGACAACACCGCCGGTTTGTTTATCCCGTTGCTTCAGAACTTGGAACGCAAGGAGAGCGTCGGTACTTGGGCACACGACAACGATATCCACGACAATAACCGCGAGAACTTCGGTGAAACGGGCTCGGTGATCAGTTTTCTCCCCGAAGGCACCGGTGTCCTAATGATCGGCGCGGACAAGGTTCAGCTCAACGACAACAAGATCAAGAACAACAACGGCGTGGGGGTCATGATCATCGGCCTCGACACGTTCGATCAGGTGACGGACAACAAGTCGCCGGACCCCGAGACCGACAAGTTCTCCGAAGAGATCTATCTGTTCAACAACGAGTTCGACGGCAACGGAGGGATGCCGTTCGGCATCCTGGCCGGTATCAGCCCCGCGCCGCTCGAAGACGTGCTGTGGGATGGCTTCGAGAACACCGAGAAAACCTTGGATGAACTCTGCTTCGGCATGGGGACGCCTCCGTCGTTCCGCAACTTCGCGGGCGTGGCGGGTATCGCTGACAAGACGCTCCAATCCACGGATCCGGCGCCGCACGGGTGCACGCTTCCCAAGCTCGAAGCACTCGACTTCGCCGACAAGTGAGGCAGTGACGAAGGCGGCTAGAACCAACGTTACGCTGCGACTGCTCGGCGCCGTCGCCGGCTTGTGCGTCGTGGCGTGCGGCGGCGATCAGGCCGAGCCGGAACCGGGGAACGTCGCTCCCTGGCCAGATTCGGGTCTAGCGGACGTCGTCGAACCGGCGGACAACCCGACGACCGAGGCGAAACGCGAGCTGGGTCGACTGCTGTTCTACGACCCGGTTCTTTCCACTGACCGGCTCACCGCGTGTGCGACATGCCACAGTGAAATTTGGGGCATGTCGGACGGGCTCGACGTATCGGTTGGGGTCGACGGCGAGGGCCCCACCGGCCCCGGCCGTGTCGGGCCCAACAAGACCAGGCGCAACGCACAGACGCTGTGGAACGTGGGGTACCGACAGAACCTTTTCTGGGACGGGCGGTCGACCTCCCTCGAAGATCAGGCACTTGAGCCTCTTCGCACTCCCGAAGAACTGGGGCGCGACCCGGCCGAGGCCGCTGCTGAAATCGCCACGATCCCGGCATACGCGAAGCGTTTTGCCGCGGCGTTCGATGGCGCGAAGCCTACGCCAACCACCATCGCCAAGGCGCTCGCCGCTTTTCAACGCACGATGATCTCGCGTCGCGCCCCGTACGACCGGTTCGTGGCGGGGGACGATGGCGCGCTGAGTGACGAAACGAAACTCGGCATGCAGCGGTTCGCCGACGCTGGCTGCCCGACGTGTCACACGGCGCCGCTGTTCGACTCGGAGCGATTTGTGGATCGCGGTTTGGCGGGTGACGACGACAAGGGCCGCGCCGAAGTCACCGACAACCCCGCCGACACCGGCCGATTCCGCGTGCCGACGTTGAGAAACGTCCGCGAGTCTGGCCCGTTTTTTCACGACGGTTCGGCCGAAACGCTGCTCGACGCCGTGCGTCACGAGGTCAGCCTCGTGCCGAGCGAGCGTGGCGTGTTTGACGCTGAAGACGTTCGCCTGATAACCCAGTTCTTAGACAAGGCGCTGACTGACCGGACGAGCGAACCCGCGCGGCCCGACGAAGTGCCGAGCGGGCTTCCCGTTCCGCAAGACGGCTTTCGCATTCCACGGTAACGCGCATGAGATTCACCAGACTCGCTTCAAATTCGCTCCGCCTCGCGGGGCTTGGCGTGGCGCTGCTATTGGTCGGTTGTGGTTCGGATTCCGATCCGGATCCGGAAGCCAAGACCATCGTGAACCCGGCGCCGCTGGGCGAGCCCCACCTAACGCTGACCGACTGGCAGCTGTTCGATGACGCCATGCGTCCCGCCGAACGCGTCGTTCAGTTCGAGCCGATCGCGCCCCTGTTCTCGGACTACACCGTCAAGGAACGCTTTCTGTGGGTCCCCAAAGGTGAAACGATCGCCTACGCTGACGACGGCCCGCTCGGTTTTCCGGTCGGATCGATCCTCGTCAAGAACTTTGCGTACCCCGTCGACGCTCGTGATCTGAAGCTCGGGCGGCGGCTGCTCGAGACGCGCCTGTTGGTGCGCGAGACCAAAGACCAATGGTCGGCGCACACTTACGTTTGGAACGAAGAGCAAACCGAGGCGGCCCGCGAAGTGGCCGGCGATTCCATCGATGTGTCCTGGATCGATGACAGCGGCGACAAACGCACCGTTCGCTACGGAGTCCCGAACACCACCCTCTGTCAGGATTGCCATGGTGAAGGCAAAGCGATGAATACGCTGGGCGGTAAAGCTTCGCAGCTCAACCACGACTTCGACTTCGGCGACGGACCCGAGAATCAGCTCGAACACC
>JAUIKB010000598.1 GCA_030430975.1 Polyangia bacterium | reverse complement strand
AGCGCGGCGGCCAGGTCGCCGGACTGCAGTCCGCCCGCCGCCCGCTGCCGGACGCGGATCTGAAAGAAGCCGTCGAGTGTTCTGCCGCCGTCGCTGATCTCCACCGTTTGCCCTTCGCTGCCCACGCCCAAGGCGATGCCCAACTCGGCGTGCGTCGCGCAGCTCAGGATCGCTCGCGTGTCTAGACGTATCGAGCTGAGCTCTTGAAACTCGGTAGCGTCGTAGACAACCGCCAGCCCCTTGCCATCCGTCCCCCGCCCACCGAGCACCCACTGAGTCCAACCGAAGCGTGCCGCCGACAGCACGACGCTGAATTGCTCGAGGTCAAACGGCTTCACCCAGTAGTCTCCGATGCGCGCATGCAGTCTGGGCACCTCTGTTGGTTTTTCTTCAACCAAAATAAGAAGATCGTCCAAGGTGCCCGACGCGCTTACCCAGCGACCGCCAGGCCGCCGAGACGGCGGAAGCTCCACCGTCCGACTGACGCCGATCGAGTCGTACAGCATCAGGTAGCCGTCCGCGTCGCCTAGCAGCCACTGACCCGGACCGTTGCGTTGAACCAGCATCGGCTCTCCTAGGTCACCTAGCAGACTGGGATCGAGCGGCTGCCAACCCGTTCCCGAAAACACCCGCGCGCCCGCGGTTGTCGCGGCGAAGCACGTTCCGGACGCGTCCCACGCCGCGCTGAGCACCATCGCCCCCGTGGCGGGACGTGCGCGAACGGACCACTTCCAGAGCCCGGCGTGGTCGGCGGTATCCCGATCGCGGAGCTCCAGTTGCTTCACGCGGAGCGGATGGGCACGACTGCTTTTCGGCGCCTTGCTCAACCACGTGCACAGTGACTGGGCGAAACGCTCCGCGGACTGCGGCCGATCCGTGCCGCGCGCCGCGGTCGCGTGCGTGATCAGCTCATCGATCGCTGCGCATGTGACCGGATCGTCACGTAGCTCCTGCACAAGCTTGCTGCTGTCGCGAATGCTGCGGCGTTGATGCACGTCGCGGGCAGCGACCAGGCATTCCGTGGCGGTGCGCACGCGAAAGTAGTCTTCACCAGTGAGCAGATAGAAGGCGACGCATGCGAAGCTGAAAACGTCACTCCATTCGGCAACGCCAACGCCATCGTCAAAGCTTTGCTCAGGTGCCGAGTAGCCCGGGGTCCCGAATGCGACATCGCGGAACGTCGCGTCGACGCCTTGCGCGCGCGCGATGCCGAAATCGGCGATCTTGAACATCTCCGCGTCGCCGAAGCCGCAGCACAGCACGTTGGCAGGCGCCAGATCGCGATGGACCACCCCGACAGCGTGGATCGCTCGAAGCCCGCTTCCGATGCACCGCAGCGCCAATGCCGCTCGCTCGCGGTCGAACGCAAACCCGGTGGAATCAACCGAATGCTCAACCCGATCGTAGAGCGTCGTTCCTTCGCGCCCGCCGTAAACGTGCTCAACGGCGAGCCACGGCACCGTCACCGCGCGTCCGAGCACGCGCTGTTCCACGGACCCGGCGTCGATCAGCCGGACCACAAACGGAGTGGGGGGCACCTGTTCGTTCAGGCGCCCGAGCGCAACGGCTTCTTTGCGAAACATCGTGGCGACGGTGTCTCCCTCCATCGCCACGACTTCAGCCCGGGTCAGTTTGACGACGACCGGTGTGACGCTGTCGCCGTCGCGGCGATACGCGAAATGGGCAGTCGCCATCGCGCCCGATCCGAGCTGAGTCTGCAGATGATACGAAGCCCCAGGAACCCGCTCAGACGCGATGACCCGCAGATGTTCGGAGCCCCCCACAGGCGTACCTCAGCCGGTGCGGTGAATGATGTGGTACCCGAAATCGGTCTGAATCACATCGCTGGTCGCGCCGACCTCCATACCGAACGTGGTCGTCTCGAACTCGGGTACCATCTGGCCTCGACCGAACGGACCGAGATCGCCACCCGACTTGCCGGACGGACAGTCTGAGTGCTGGCGTGCTAGCTCGGCGAAATCCCCGCCACCATCTAGCTGCGCTTTCAGCTGATTGATCTGGGTTTCCGCTTCAGCCTTTGACCGCGTGGCGGTCGACCGAGCCGAGCCGGCGTACATGAGCAAGATGTGTGATGCGCGAACCTTCTCCGACATATCTCTCCTGGCGCGGCACTTGAACTCTCGCCGCGCAGGCGCACCATGCCGCAAAACTTCGCGCCGGTCGAGCGTGACCCCGAAGCGTGCAAGACTGACCGCGTGCGGTTGCGAGTGGAGATGTTCGCTGATCTGGTCTGCCCGTGGTGCTTCATCGGAACGCGAACGCTAGCGAACGCCGCCGCGCTTCGAGCCGACATCGAGCTTGAGGTGCACTGGCGCCCGTTCCTATTGCATCCGCATCTCTCCACAGGCGGGGCACCGTTCCGCCCATTCTTGGAAGAGAAGTTTGGACGGCCCTTCGGCGACATGTTTCGCCGTGTCATCACGGCCGGCGACGAGGTCGGCGTTGCGTTTGCGTTCGATCGCATCGAGACCATGCCGGATACAACGCTCGCCCACGCCCTGATCGGTTGGGCGACGGAACCCGGACAGCAGGCCGCGCTAGTGCAGCGGCTCTTCGAGGCGTTCTTCGTCGAGGGCGAGAATCTGGAGAACGTCGACGTCTTGATCGAATGTGCCGAGTCGGTTGGAATGCCGCCCGACCTACGACGCCGCCTGATGGATGACGGCGCCCGCTCCGAGGCTCGTGACGCAGCTGAAGCTGCCCTCGACATCGGTGTTACCGGCGTGCCGTTCTACATGATCGGCGGCTGGCCGGTGCAGGGCTCACAAGACGCCACCATCTTGGCGCGGGTGATCGACAAGGCCGCCGCCAAGCAGCGGGCGAAGCGCGCGCGAACGCCGTAGGTGGCGGGTCCGGGGCTGCGGAATACCTCCAACATAGTGCGGAGTTTGAACCCGCCGCGGAGCGGCAGCGACCCGACGCCGCGGAGCGGCAAAAAAGGGGAGCAAACAGTGGCCGGGGCCGGGGCCGGGGCCGGGGCCGGGGCCGGGGCCGGGGCCGGGGCCGGGGCCGAAACCGGGGCCGGGGCCGAAACCGGGGCCGGGGCCGGGGCCGAGACCGAGTTGAACGCGAGTCTGGATTCGCCTGGCTTGTCCAAGACTGCCATGGGGCTTGTCGCAGTAAAGGGTTCCCGGCTGCGCCGGCGCTTCGCGCCCTGTGACAGCGACTGCGACCCCATGGCGGTGAGGGGCGCTATGCTACGAATCTACACAGATATCATCTCGTTCAATCGTCAACTTCAACCCGTGGTGCGCGCGATCGCACTACAGGATGCCGGACTCGCGAAACAGCTACGGCGGGCGGCGCAGGCCGTGGCCTTGAACACGGCTGAGGCGATGGGCCATCGGGCGGGCAATCGACGCAACCGGTTCGACGTTGCGCTCGGTGAAATCAATGAGGCGCGGGCGGCGCTGCAGCTGGCGGATGCGCTCGGGTACGTTTTGTTGGATCCGGCGCTCGATGATTTGGCGGATAAGATCACCGCAACGCTCTTCAAACTGGCGCGACGGTAACCGGCCGGGGCCGGGGCCGGGGCCGGGGCCGGGGCCGGGGCCGAGGCCGGGGCCGAAACCGGGGCCGGGTCCGAGACTGAGACCGAGACTGAGACCGAGACCGAGACCGAGACCGAGACTGAGACCGAGACTGAGACCGAGACGGCTAGCGCCATCGCTTCGCTCGCCGCCGGTGACGGGCGCGTTTTGGCAGGAACCTTGGCTTCCGGAGCCTGTTAAGATTCGGTCGCGTGCAGATTCAGGTTACCGAAGCTATCCGCGCGGTCTGTCGACAGATCGTGAAGGAGCAGCACACGGTGGAGGAATGGGCGGAAATCGAAAGCGATGACATGATCACCGTGGATTCTGTCCGGGGTGGGTTCGATGCGACGGAGGCCGAATTCTGCTTCGAGCTTCGGATCGATTCGCGCGAGTTTTGGTTTCAGCTCGCACTCGCGCAGGTCGAGCAAATCGCCGCCGGCACGTTGCGAGTCGTCGAAGTACGTTCGCCAGACTAGGGAATCGTCACGGGACGACCAGCGTCGCCCGCACGGCGGCGACAACCGCCGTCGGGTTGCGTTCAGCATCCCGACAGGCACGAGGGACATCCGGATCGGGAGGGGGTGGCGCGCCGACGCAGGCCGAAATCCGATCCGGCTATTCCCGTAACGAAACCGCATCGCGGCGCCGCTGGCTGCCCCAGCGATGTACGTCAGCAGAAGTCACCGTACACATCCGCTCATCGAGGAACCGGCCGCGAAGCGGACCAACAAGAAAGAAACCAAGGAGCGGTCTTCTCCGGTTCGCGTAGCCCGCCGACCCGCTCCACAGCTCGCCTGTGGGCGGCGGGCGTAGCGAACTCGAGAGGACGGCGACGACGCACGATCTCGTGCGTCAAGAGGAGTCACCGTACACATCCGCTCATCGAGGAACCGGCCGCGAAGCGGACCAACAAGAAAGAAACCAAGGAGCAGTCTTCTCCGGTTCGCGTAGCCCGCCGACACGCTCCACAGCTCGCCTGTGGGCGGCGGGCGTAGCGAACTCGAGAGGACGGCGACGAC
>JAUIKB010000597.1 GCA_030430975.1 Polyangia bacterium | reverse complement strand
TCGGCGACCTGCGGACGGCACGGGAAGGGTCCCCGTGTTTCGGAGTGCTGTGGTTCAATGGCTAGATGCCGAGTGCGTTCGACCATCCGCTCGTTTCCCAGCGGTACCTCTTCCCGCGCAGCAGCTCGTTCGACGATCCGTTTTGGGTCGACGTCGAGGGGGGCAAGCTCGCGTGTCGCCGCAGAGTGTTCAACCCAGCGTGGAGAACGCTGGTGCACTTTCACGGCAATGGGGAGACGGTCGCTGACTACGTGGGCTGGGATCCCGCATGGCAGCAAATGCAGCTCAATGTTTGCTACGTAGATTACCCTGGGTACGGCATGTCAGAAGGCGTGCCCCGGATGGCGGCGATGCTCGCGGACACATCGGCGGTCGCGGAGGCGCTCGCTCTGGCTCCGGAGCAGCTTGTCGTGTTCGGGCGTTCGGTTGGGTCGATCTACGCGATCGAGTTCGTTCGCCGGTATCCGGACGTGGCCGGATTGATCCTGGAGAGCGGCGTTGCGGAGCCACTGCAGCGCGTACTGCTGCGGGTGCGGCCTGAGGACTTGGGCACGACGCTCGATGCCCTTAGGGCGGAGGCCCGCGAGCTATTCGATCACGAACACAAGCTGGGCAAGTACCGGCGGCCGCTGCTGGTCCTACATGCCCGTGGCGACGATCTGGTGACGCCGGATAACGCTCAACGCAATCACGACTGGGCGGCATCGGTCGCGAAGCGGATCGTGTTATTTGAGCGCGGCGATCACAATTCGATATTCGCATTAAACCGTAAGCAGTACCTGTCGGAGCTTCGCGAATTCTTGGGCGGCCTAGCTTGAGATGTAGTTGACGAGTTCGGCAAACGTCGACCCAGTGCCATCGATGGGAGCGTCCAGGTGTTCGGCAGGAGCGTGGGTGCGATTGAGCCAAAACGTCGGATAACCGAACCACTTGGCGCCGGCCGCGTCCCACCCGGCGAATGCGACGAATAGGACTTCATCTCTGTGCAGACTCAGAGACGTCTCGCCCAAGCGATAGGCAGCGGGGTCGGGCTTGAAGGTGCGCACGGCGTCAGTGCTCAGCAGCGCGTCAAAGAGTGCACTCGCCCGAGCTTTATCCACCGAGGTTTGGAGCATGTTGGGTGTGAAATTCGACAATAGTGCGAGCTGGTACCCCGAGCGTTTGAGCCGCCTAAGCCCGGGCAAGACGTCGGGCCACGGCTTCAGGTCAAGGTACGCCGCCATCAGGCGTCGACGCTGCGAACCGTGCAGGTTAAGCTCGAGTTCGTCAGCGGCGAATCGGAGTCCGTCCTCGGTGCACGACCAGAAGTCTTTGTACTGTCCGCCAGCTGTCCGTAGCCACGTGTATTCGAACTGACGGCGACGCCACGCTGCCATCAGAGAAGACCCGTGTGATGGGACGACACGCTCGGCTTCGCGAGCGATCGAGCGCGGGTCGAATAGCGGAAACGCATCGAACGCGAGCGCTCGAATGCGCGAACTCGGAAGATGCGGCACAGCCGCGGTACGCTGACACGCCGTGCTCAGGAGCGTGGCGGTTTGGGCAAGGAAAAGGCGCCGACCGGTGACCATGCGGTGACCGTATCGATGCCGGTGGCGGCTCGCATCGGCGTTTATTGTATGATGGTCGTGCAGGAACGTATGGTGGATTGGAACGAGCTGCGCATCTTTCTGGCGGTTGCGCGAGAGGGAAACCTCACGTGCGCGAGTCGGCAGTTGGGAGTGACGCAGCCGACTGTTGGCCGCCGCATTCGAAACTTGGAAACCAGGCTGGCTGCGCGGCTGTTTGAGCGGACGCCCCATGGCTTCGAGCTAACGCCCGCGGGAGCCGCCGTGATGCGGCACGCGATCGCGATGGAGGACAGTGTGCTTGCGGTCGAACACGCTGTCGCAGGGTGCGATGCCGGCCTATCCGGCACGGTTCGCGTCACGGCCTCGGAATGGTTCGTCCCGCGCGTACTCGCGCCAATGGCTGGTGCGCTGACGAGACATATGCCAGGGGTGGCGCTTGAGCTGATCGCGGGTGTGCGCTGCCTTAATCTCGTGCAAAGAGAAGCCGACATAGCCGTTCGTCCCGCGGGTTTCACGCATCATGACGTGTTCCAAACGCGTGTCGCAGAACTAGCGTTTGGACTCTATGCGAGCGAGGAGTACCTGAAGCAGCGTGGCGAGCCGGACTTTAGCGACCGATGTCGCGGCCACCGCCGATTAACAATGCGAGAAAATGGCAGTGCCATCGCAGATGTGGCGTGGTTCGACCGGGTTGCCGGCGCTGCTCACGTGAGCGCTAGCTGCAACGGTCGTGAGGCGCAGGTATCGATGGCCGAAGCGGGGGCGGGGATCGCATGTCTGCCGCGGTTCGTTGGCGACGCGAGTCGGAGCTTGCGTTTGTTGAGACCGCCACAGGAACCTCCCGCACGGCCGCTGCATATCGGAGTTCACCGGTATCAGCGCGGCGTTCCCCGTGTCGCGGCGGTGGTCCGCTATATCGCGGACCACTTGCGGGCAATGCGCGCCGCGTTTTCTCCTCGGATCGGGGCTGGCACGGCCGATGGGTGTACCTGAGCGAACAACCAGCGACATGCGGACGGTGATCGTTCGTGACCGCGAGTGGGCCGGGTGGATACACGTGGCGGAGCAAACAACGACGAGCGCTCACGAACTGCCGGCTGCGCGAATCGTGATCCCCCTGGACGGGCCGATCGAGTTCGACGCGGATTGCGGCAACATCCGGTCGGAGCGTGCCGTATATGTTGGGCCTCAGCAGCGGTGTGTGATCGGGTGTGAGGGGCAGGCGCTGACGGTCTTTCTGGACGCGCGATCGCCAGAGTCCCGAATTCTGGGCCGCGCGCCCCAGGTGCTGGACCTGGGGGTGAGCGACAGGCTGCGCGCTGTCGGGCTTGAGGGTTGCGACCATTTGGCTTCTGCAGGTGAAGCGATGGTTGCCGAACTGCTGACACAGGTATGCGTGACAGGCCGTCCAAAGCCCTTGGACATGCGCGTGGAGGCGGCGATGAATTGGCTCGAGCTTCACAGTTCGGCGCCCTGGTCGATGCCTCGGCTTTCGAGGCGGCTGGGCGTGTCACCATCGCGGTTGGCTCACCTGTTTCGCGACGACCTAGGGATCAGTGCTCGGACCCTGGCGCTGTATTATCGAACGTTCGGCGCGGTTGTGGACATCGTCGGAGGTGCCGAGCTGGCCCAAGGAGCGGTTCACGCGGGCTTCTCGGATCAGGCGCACTTGGCGCGCTCGGTGCGGCGGTTCTTTGGCAAGACGGCGAGCTACGTTAGGGGCGGCGCTGTGCGGGACGTCCGTAGCGACGTGTAGCAGAATCGTTCAAGACGCGGCTACGCAGCGACCGCATGAAGAGTCCATGACGGCTCCTCAAGTGTTTGCGCTGACCGCTAGCGCGCTATGGCTCAAGATGTTCGCGACCGCTGGCGTGCAAGCCGTGGTGCGGCTCCGGTCGAAGCGGTTTGCTCGTCCCGAAGACGCTCAGGCGTTCGGTGGTGCTGTGGACGCGCCCGACCATCCGACCGCGGTGCTAGGTCAGGCCGCGCTACGTAACGACGTCGAAAATATCCCGACGTTTCTGTGTTTGCTGCTCGGCTTCGTCTTGCTCGGACCAACCCCGATCCAGGTGGGCGCGCACGGCGCGCTGTTCGTGCTCGCGCGCTGCGTGCACACGGCGGCGTACTTGCGCCCTACGCAGCCGCTTCGGAATCGTGCGTACGTGGCCGGAGTGGCGGTGACGTTCTCGCTCGTCGGCCACATCGTATGGCTGTGCGTTGCGTAGCGCGGCGGCAGGAGCTCGGGTGTCCGACACAAAGCGAAAACGCCACGGCTTGGGTTACAGGCCGTGGCGTTTCGCTGTTCGGGGAGGGGCTCAGTGCCCGGGCATTTTCGGCATCTTCATGCCTGGCGGGAGTCCCGGAGGTGCTCCGCCTGGTCCGGCGGGCTTCTTGTCGCCGTCCTTCTTGTCGTCGCCTTCTTGGAACTTCTTGGGTTCTGCGAGCGCCCAGTCGGCCGTCCATGAGCTGACACTGTAGATCTGATCGCTGCCGTTGGCTTTGACCCAGCGGTTCGAGCCCTCGGCGGTGTCGCCGACGTTGAGCACGTAAGTCGCCTTGTCGTCTTTCATCTTGATGGTGACGGTCGCGACCGGTTCCGCCAGGCCGATGTCGGCAGGCTTCTTGTCGTCGCCGAAGTCGGCGGCGTTGAGCGCCTTGTAGGCTCGTAGCAGGTCGCCGACCTTCTTCTCGTCGAACTTGTCGAGTTTGGTGGCGATCGGGGTCTTCGCCTTCTTGTACTTGGCCGTCCACTTGTCACCGTCCTTGGTGAACGTGTACAGGCCGTGCTCGTTCTTCACCTCGACGAACGTCGCATCCTTGTCTTCGAACTTGAAGATAGTCAGGTCGCGCCAGCCCTTGAGGTCGCGTCCGTACATGAACGACGAGTAGCCCTTGCCCGCGTACACGCCGTCTTTGCCGGCGATGCGCGTCATCTGGCCGCGGCCGCCGCCGTCGCCGAAGAACAGCTCGATCTTCTTTTTGTCCTTAGCGAACAGGGTGACCTTGGTGGCTGACTTGTCGT
>JAUIKB010000596.1 GCA_030430975.1 Polyangia bacterium | reverse complement strand
CAGCGCCGGCTCCGCTTCGGGCGGTTCATCCGGTTCAGGCTCCGGCGGTAGTGCCGGCTCCGCCTCGGGCGGCAGCGCCGGCTCGTCCGGTTCAAGCGCCGGCGGCAGTGCCGGCTCCAGTTCGGGCGGCGCATCCGGATCCAGCTCCGGCGGTAGCGCTTCGGGCGGCACCACGTCCACGGGCGGCTCCGGATCCGCGGCCGGCGGCGCGGGCGGAAGTGCTGGCGGCGTTGCCGGTGGAGCGGGTGGCACGACATCCGCAGGTGGCTCGGCATCGGCAGGCACAGGGCCTGGCCTTGCCGGTGTGGGCGGAACGCTCAACGCCCCTCAGGGCGAAGGCAGTGACGACAGTGGTTGCAGCTGCCGTCAAGCGGGACAACCGGCACCGGCACACGCGGCTTGGCTCGCCGCGCTGGGCGGTATCGCCGTCGCGCTGCTGCGTCGCCGTTAGGCTTGGCGCTGCCAAAGCCCGCCACCGCGGCTGCGGGAGAGCGACGAGCTGGCGAATAGAGCCCAGCACGTACTAAGCGCCAACGCGCCGGCCATCCCGGCGCGCGGACCGATCGACCTCACGTTTGCAGCGGCCTCGGCTAGGCGACGACGGCCGGTGCTTCGTCGGCGGACTTCTCCGCGTCGGGCACGTCGACCTTCTTCGTCGGCGTGACCGTACCGCGATCACCCAGTGCCGAAAGCTTCTCGCTACGACTTGAGGTGGCCTCGTTAACCTTCACGCTGACGATCCGTGACACACCGGGCTCGCCCATCGTCACGCCGTACAGCACGTCCACGGATTGCATCGTCTTTTTGATGTGCGTGATGACGATGAACTGCGAACGGTCCGTCATCATGCGAATCATCTCGTTGTACCGGGCGACGTTCGCCTCATCCAGCGGGGCGTCGACTTCGTCGAGGATGCAAAACGGGCTGGGCTTGTGCTGGAAAATCGCGAAGATGAGCGCGGTCGCCGTGAGCGCTTTCTCTCCACCGCTCATCAGCTCGATGTTGCCGAGCTTCTTGCCTGGAGGCTGAGCGATGATGTCGACGCCTGTCTCGAGCAGGTTCTCGGGATCGGTGAGCCTGAGTTCAGCGCGACCGCCTCGAAAGAGCGTCGAGAATGTCTTCTTGAACAGACCGTTGACGACCTCGAACGTTTCTCGGAAGCGCCGACGGCTCTCCTTGTTCATGTGTTTGATCGCCCGATCCAGGTCCTGAAGCGCCTTCTCGACGTCGTCCCTTTGTTGACTCAGATCGGCGTAGCGTACTTCAGCCTCTTCGAACTCTGACTTGGCGTCGAGGTTGACCGGACCCATGCGGTCGATCAGCTTGGTGAGTTCGTCGATGCGCCGACGGTGCTCCTCGTCCGGCGGCGGGAGCTTGTGGTAGTCGCCGACCACGCGGCGCAGATCCAGCCCGCGAAACCGCTCGCGCACGTTCTGAAGTAGATGCTCCCGCTCGATCTGCATGCGCTGAAGGGTCATCTCATGACGTCGCACCGCCTCTTCGGACACATCCAGCTCGCTGCGGCTCCGGGTGAGCTGTTCTTCGCGCACACCGAGCGCGTGGCGCACTTGCTCAAGTAGTGACCGGGCTTCGTCGAGTTCGATGTGGACCTGCTTGGCCGTTTCGAGCGCGACTTGACGGGCGTCCTTGGCCTTGACGATTCGGGCCGCCGTCTCGCCGAAAGCGGAAGCGGTTTCGATGGTCTCGGCTTCGAGCCGCTCGCGCCGCCCACCCAGTTCGGCGATCGACGCCTCGACGCGGCTGAGCGCCGAGCGGGACGCTTCGACCTGCTCGCGCACCTGGGCGAGATGAACGCGTCGTTCGGTCACGCGGGCCGTTTGAGCGGCGACCTTTTCGGTCCAGCTGTCGGAGTCCGTCTGGGCGGCCTGAAGCTCGGTCTCCGCCGCCGCCAACCGCGCGGTGAGCGCCTTGGACGCTTCTTCACTCTCCGAGCGCTCCGTGCGGACGCGCTCAGCGAGTTGTTCCAGTTCTTCGACGTTGCGCTGTAGTTCGTTACGGCGATCCGCATCGCGCTGTTGGTCGCGACGCAGCGCCTCGAGCTCTTGACGCTGGGTGACGTGCCTTAACTCGGCTGCGTGGACCGCTCGCTTCAGCTCGTCGACGGTCGCCTCGACAGCCGTTCGCTCGGCTATGAGGAGCTGTGTCGCGGCGCGTTTGCCGGCTACGACCGCCTCATCCCGGGCGATCGACTCCTGAAGTTCAGCGATCTCTCGCTTCTGGTCGAGCAGTCCCGTCGCGACATCGTCACCGGCGCCGCCACTGACGACGCCGTCGGGGCGCACCACGGTGCCGTCCAGCGCGACAACGGTGCTCGGTGAACCCGCACGCGAGCGTTCGCGGGCGATGCTGACGGCGCTTGTGGCGTCGGTCACGACGATGGTGTCGCCTACGAGCGCTTGGATCAGCGCTTCGTCGGAAGGCTGGTACTCGAGTTCGTCGACGAGGAAACCGAGCGCGCCATCGGGCAGCTCGCCTCGCTGTCGTCCGGCCACATACGGTGGGTGAAGCGCAGCTATAGATGCGCGGCCTTTACCCTGGGCGCGCAGGTCCTCGAGCAAGGCGACGCCGCGCGCGGTGTCCTCGACGACAACGCACTGCAGGCGGTCACCGAGCGCTGCCGCGAAAGCGGTGTGGAGCTCCGCTGGCGCACCGATGCGGTCGGCGATCATGCCGAGGACGCCGGAGTGCTCCTGGCTCAGCAGTGTTTTGGCGCCGCTACCGATACCGTCGAGGCGCCGGTGGAGATCTTGCAGAGCTTCGAGCCGATTGCGCTGCCGCGACAGGTTCTTGTCAGCCTCCTGTAGCTCGCTACTGCGGGACCGCTCGGCTTCTGCGAGCTGGACGAGCGCGTCTCGCTCGGCGGCGAGCTTGGCGGTTTGGTCGGTGTGCAGCTGGCCCG
Organism: Polyangia bacterium; assembly: GCA_030430975.1. GTDB lineage: Bacteria > Myxococcota_A > Polyangia > Polyangiales > Polyangiaceae > JAUIKB01. The sequence continues at coordinate 1,676 of JAUIKB010000596.1, read as the reverse complement.
CCTCCGCCACCGCGGCCTCAAGCGCTTCGGGATCGACATCGGCGGCCGTTGACTGCGCAGCCGCTAGCTCTTCACGCGATCGCTCAAGGCGCGTGCTGCCGTCGCTCAAGCGTTGTTCAAGTCCGTCTAGGCGCGCACGGGTCGCTGCAGCGTCCGCCGCGAGCGCCGAGACGCGCGTGCGCAGCGACTCGACCAGCTGGGTTGCTTCTGCTTGACCGGATTGGAGCTGGCCCAGCGTCGCATCTTCGCCCTGGGCGTCAGCTTGGCGCTCGGATTCGCTCTTGCCAAGCGTATCGAGCCGCTCGACCAGCTCGGTTTTCTCGTCTGCTAGCCGCTGCAACCGGCCCGCGATGTCCACGGTCTCTTGTTCGGCGATCGAGAGCCGGTCGGTCAAATGCGTAAGGCGGTCGCGCGCGCGCTCGATCTCCGCCGCGAGCCCCGTGACATCGTTGTCTGCTTCAAAGGCGCGTTGGCTCGCGCCGTCGGCGCGGCTCTCGATCGTCGCTGCTTCCTGACGAGCTTCGACGAGCGCCACCTCGCCCTCATCGAGCGCCGTGCGCGCCGCACCGCTAGCGGTGGACGAAACGGCCAATCCGTCCTGCTCGACCCGCTCGAGAACGATATACTCCAGCAGCCGATGCGAGCTGTCGTGCAGCATCAGCTCCTCGAGCTCGTCGCGATAGCGCACGAATCGCTCGGCCTTGGCGGCCTGGCGGCGAAGCGACGCCCGAGTGCGCTCAAGCTCGCTGACGATGTCGTTGATGCGCAGCAGGTTTTGGCGCGTCAGCTCCATTTTGCGCTCGGCCTGGCGTCGGCGCTGCTTGTATTTGGTGATGCCCGCGGCCTCTTCGATGAAGTGCCGGCGATCCGAGGCGCGAGCGCTGACGATCTGCCCAATACGGCCCTGTTCGACGATCGAGTAGGCTTTGGTGCCGACGCCGGTACCTAGAAACAGCTCGGTGACATCGCGCAGTCGAACCTGCGTCTTGTTGATCAGGTATTCGCTGTTGCCGTCGCGAAAGAGCCGCCGCGTGACCGCGATCTCGGGAAAGTCGCGAACCTCTTCAGGAAGCGTCGCGGTGATCTCCGGATCGCTGTTGTCGAACGTCAGCGTGACTTCGGAAAAGCCGTGCGGTTTGCGTGAATCCGAGCCGTTGAAGATCACGTCTTCCATGGCACGTCCGCGCAGGTGCTTGGCGCTCTGTTCGCCCATGCACCATCGAATCGCGTCGACGATGTTGGACTTGCCGCAACCGTTCGGGCCGACGACGCCGATCACGTCGTGGTCAAAGTGAATAACGGTCCGATCGACGAAGGACTTGAAGCCGCAGACTTCGAGCTTCTTGATGTGCATTCAGAGAGTTCCTTGAGTATCTGGCCGTAGCACGGGCAAACCAGGTGCGAAAACGCGGGGGACCAGGGTCACACCGAGGCATCGGCGTGTGGCCAGTAGAGCATTGTCACGTATGGCCATGTGGGCACAGACGGTGTACACCCGGCCAGAACTGAACACAACCGCAGGTTAACCAAAATTGGATGCGCGCGACAGTACCGTTCACGGCTGGATTGACACGCTGGCGCGGCGCCACCATTGGTAGAGCAGCGCTGAGGACTCCATGTCGCCGCTCAAGCCCTGCGGTCGAACGACTCGGAGCGCCGACGCAGAAGGTACCGCG
>JAUIKB010000595.1 GCA_030430975.1 Polyangia bacterium | reverse complement strand
TCGACAAACTCGTAGGTCGAATCCGCTTTCTCGTCCGTACGGCCGCGGATGAATCCGAGCAAGTCCACGTTAAGCGCCGTGCGCTTGCCGATCTTGAACTCCAGACCCAGACCGAGGTGCATGCCGAAGTAGCTGTAGAACCGGTCGTCGTTGATGGCGGCGTCGGCGAGCTGGTCTTCTCCCGGCTCGACATGCGCACCGCTGAAGCCGAAACCACCGATGGTGTAGACCTGGACTTTACTGCGCGGATTAAAGAACACGATGCCGCTAAACAGCGCGGCGGTCTCGCTGCGCTTGTTGCCGAGGTAGTCGTCTCCGCCGATGAAGTCGAGGCCCATGTCGAGCGCAAACGCCGGGATCGGGCGATAGCGCAGACTGAAACCGATGCCGCCCATGCCGGCATTGGGGTGTTTTCGGCCTTCGTCGTCGCCACCCATCAGGACGCCTTGCAAGCGCAGATTGATGCCCCAGAGTTGCTTCTTACGACGCTTGGGCGGCGGTGGCGCGTCGACGACAACCACCGGCGGCGGCGGTTCGTCTGTCGGTTGGTACACGACGATCGGCGGACGCTTGCTGGTCGTCTTAGGGACCTCGGCGGCAGCCGGAGGCGGGGGTGCCTCGACCTCTTCGCCCTCGCCTTCTTCGACGTCGACAGGATCGCCCGGTTCCTCAGGATCCTCTTCGCAGAACCACGACCCAGGTGGGCACTCGTCCTGCGCGGACGCGATGGCGGTTGAGGTGAGAATAACGGCGCTGGTGAGAATCGCGAGCCTAAGGCGCATCGACGAACTCCTTGTCGGTTAGGGGCGAACTCGTGGCGAGCTCGGAGGGGCCAGTGCCTGAGCACGTCCTCTCTATGTGGAGCGTAGCAACACCGATGCCAGTTTCCAGCTTTGTCAGCGGGTGGGATTTTCGGCGGATTTCGGGGTTTGACTCGGAAACGCGTGACACGTCGTTTACACCAGGGTGACGCCGAGGATACTCGACATGGTGAGTTCGGCGACAATGCGGCTGCGACGAGGGCGGATCCGTCCTGTTTGGGCCGGACACCCATGGGTGTTTCGGCAAGCCGTGGACTCGATACGGGGCGCGCTGAACGCCGGCGACGAGGTCCAAGTCCTCGACACTGAAGGAAAGTTCGTTGGCTGGGCGCTCTATGACCCAGGCTCGGCGCTGGTTGCTCGCATCCATAGCCGGGTCGAGGCGGAACCCTGGAGCGAGCATTGGCTGACCGGCCGCCTCCGGGCGGCGGTCGCGCGCCGCGCTCGGTGGGGTCTACCGAACGTCGAAACGACAGGTTTTCGTGCTGTCTACGGAGAGGCCGACGATATTCCCGGGCTGATCGTCGATCGCTATGGCGACGCGTTGGTCGTGCAGCTGGGAACGCCCGGGCTGCGGCGGCGAGCCGACGCGGTCCGGGCGGCGCTGCTCGAAGTCATGACGCCCAGCGCGATTATCGACCGGACCGAGAAAACCGATCACTGCATCGAACTCAAGTTTGCGGAGCGCGGCATCCAGTGGGCGCTCCCGCCATCCGTCACGCAAAAGACCGGCTACTATTTCGACCTGCGGTCCGTCCGGGGCCGTATCGAAACGCTGGCGCGCGACCGTTCAGTTCTCGACACATTCTGTTTCGTCGGGGGGATGGCGTTGAGTGCGGCCCGCGGCGGCGCCGCGCGGGTTGTCGCCTGTGATACCAGCGAACCGGCGCTGGCCGCAGGACGCGCGTGCGCCGCGGCGAACCACCTGGATGTCACCTTCGAGAAAAGCGACGCGGGCGAACGAATGCGCCGCGGCGATCGGTTCGACTTGGTCATCTGTGACCCACCCAAACTCGCCCCCAAGAAACAGAATGCCCAGCGTGCGGCGAAGACGATGGAGCGGCTGGCCGAGGCCGCAGCGCAAGCGACCACCGACTACGGCCTCGTGCTGCTGTGCTCGTGTTCCGCCGCGCTGGGGTTCGATGCCCTGGAGCGAGCGCTGGCGCTTGGCGCGAGGCGCGTAGACAAGAGCGCGTTGTGCGTGGAGCGGTTCGTTCAGGACGTGGATCATCCGGTACCGGCGGCCTTTCCAGAAGGATTGTATCTCACAGGGATACTGGCGGAGATTTCAAAGAGGAGCTGAGCATGCGCGCGCTGAAATTCATACCGCACGACGAGGCTCGCCGCCTGCGGGGGTTGCTGTTCGATTTGGATGACACGTTCCTGGATAACGGCGCTCTCACTGCGGAAGCCTACGCCGCCCTGTACCGAGCGCGCGACGCTGGCCTATCACGCATCGCGGTGACAGGACGCCCCGCCGGCTGGGGCGAAATTCTCATGATGCAGTGGCCGCTGGACGCCGTCGTCACCGAAAACGGTGCGGTGGCCTGGATACGTCGAGACAGAGGTCTTGAATGTATCGACACAGTATCGACCAAGGAGCGCTTGGAACGAAGCGTGCGCCTCATGCGCCTCGTCCAAACGATTCGCGAGGCCGTTCCCAACCTACCGGACACATCCGACGTGTGGGCGCGTCGTAGCGACCACACGTTTGATATCGCCGAGCGCTACTCGGCCAGTGGCGACGAGATCGACACGGCGGCAACGCTGGCGGCCGACGGCGGCGCGCGGGTCCTACGCTCGAGCATTCACTTGCACGTCACCATCGACCGCCACGATAAGGCAACGGGGACACTGGAGCTGCTCCGGCGGACACACGACGTCGACCGAACCGCCGCGCGCGCTCAGTATGCGTTCATCGGCGACAGCGAAAACGACGCGGCAGCGTTCGCGGCGTTCCACACGTCGATCGGTGTCGCCAACCTGCGGGGTCGCCCGAGCATTCCACCGCGCTTCATCTGTCAGCGCCCGATGGGCGCCGGCTTCGTCGAGGCGGTCGATGCTCTGATCGCCGCGCGTGGCTAAGCGTATGACAGCACTCAAAGGTTCGTCATAAAGGGACCAAACCATGCGCAGGACTCATCCGACTCTGAGAACAATTGGTGACACTCAGCAGCTATCCAGCAGAAATCGCGGCCAAGACTGCCGAGCAGTCGAAACAAGCCCGTCACGAACTTGTCACACAACGCAACACGCTGAATTCGCTCAGCTAATGCAGGAGCCACCAACATGGCTATTGCAGGGCTTCGCCGCGAACCGCTACCTGCACCGCCATGAACCTGTTTGGCTGGCTGCACCGGGACGCGCCGCGTCGACTTTCCACGTTGAGTTTCATTGCCAGCATGCTCGCGGCGCTGCCGGCGGCTGGGGATCCAACCGATGACGACTTGATGCCGGAGGGCGAGGCTGAGGCCATGGCGCCGCACGACGTCCTCGGCGGCGGTAGCCTGAGGTTCGTTCCTGGCAAGGGACTCGAAGCAAAAGACGCCGAGGGAAAGTTCACCCTCAAGACCCGAGTCCGCGCCCAATTCCAATACGAGGTCACCAAAGACCTGGGAGCTGAAGGCGACGAAGCCGACCCGATGAACCGGCTTCGAATGCGGCGCATCCGCGTTGTTTTCAACGGAAATGCGTTCGGCAAGGATAACAAGTACAAGTTCGAGATCGACGCCCTGTCGGCGACACCGGTCTTGGATTACTACTTAGATTTTGTCCAGCTACGCGATTTCTCAATCCGCATCGGGCAGTACAAGCTCGCGGCTAACCGAACGCGCGTTATCTCGTCCGGCAACTTGCAGATGGTCGACCGCACCATCTTGAACGCGGAATTCACTCTGGATCGCGATCTCGGCATCGACTTTCGTTCCAAAGACTTGTTCGGACTCGACCGGCTCAAGTACGTGCTCGGCGTCTCGATGGGGCAAGGTAAAAACCGCCCGTCGGTGCAAGACTTCGGCAACCTGTACGTGGCTCGGCTCGAGTACATGCCGTTTGGCTCGTTCGCCGACTACAGCATGGTGGACTTCAAGCGCACATTGAAACCGCGCCTGAGCATCGGCGCCCAGTACTCGTTCTTCCACAAAGCCGAACGAGAGCGCGGCAACCTCGGCGATGAATTCAACGACGGCGGAACAGCGAACTTCCACATCGGCTACCTAGATGCGATCTTCAAGTACGCCGGATTCTCAGCCACGACCGAAGTCGCGATACGCAAGGGCGAGCGCGACGTCGGACCGATCACACAGGACGACGACGGCAACCCGATCACACCGGCTTTGCCGCGGAACGGCTGGGGCTTCATGGGGCAGCTGGGCTACCTCATCCCGCGCGCGCCGCTGGAGGTCGCGGGTCGGTTCGCGTTGGTCCACAAGCTGGGAGACGAGGGCAGCCTGAACAACCGGCGCGAAGCCGCGTTGGGCTTCAACTGGTACATGTTCCAACACCCGCTGAAGCTGCAGACCGACTTTGCGCAGCTCTGGGAGAGCCAGTTCGATCAGGGCGAGTTTCGCTTCCGCGCCCAACTGCAGGCGTCTCTGTAGCAGTTCACGGAAACGTCACATTACGGCCCACCCTTCCGGCCCATAGTTCGCCGAGTCTTTCCCTTCGTCACCGCTTCACAGGTTGCATGTCCACCATTCCACCACCCCGGCCGCCGAGTTCAAACGACCGTACGCAAACGTGGCTGCGTCTGCTCGGCGTCGTCGTCCTGCTGTTCATCTTCTTAGTGG
>JAUIKB010000594.1 GCA_030430975.1 Polyangia bacterium | reverse complement strand
CGTCTTGGTCGATCTCGGTGGTGTCAGTGTTGAGGGTGTTCGAGATCGATGGCTTTTTCTTCTGAAGTCCGTGTCAGGTGGGGTGGCGCGTGTGCGCGGTTGCGGGGCCGCTCGGTGTAAGGTGCGGCATGGTTCTGTTGACGCTCAGATCTGACGCGACGACTTCTCGCCGAGTGCTCGCTTCGTCGGCGAGCTTTAGAGCAAGAATGAGATTGATGGGAGTCTCTTTGAACGCGACCACCGCGCTGGGTGTGGCCGTGATGCTGTGCTTCGGCTGCACCGAGCCGCCGCCGCCCGCGGTCCCTCAGAACGAGAATCCCCCGCCGCCGATCACCGTCCCGGAGCCACCCCTGGCGTCGGACGAACCCGAGGCACCGCCTCCGGAGTCGAAGCCGCGCGCTGCCGACGCGCCACCGCCGCTGACCAACTTGAATCTGACGGACCCCGATCGTTCCGGATTCACACACAACCCGGCAGATCCCGCCGCTCCGCTGCTTCGCATCACCACGATGAAGACGCTAGGCAAGCTTCCAAGCGGAACCATCGCGGGCGTGTTCATCGAGGCCCTCGCGGGCATGTACGCGTGCCATCAGACGCAGCCAGGCACGTATCGAGTCTCGGTCCGGTTCACGATTGACGCGGCGGGTAAAGCGCAGCGCTACACCGGGGACCAGCGGGTCGTCGTGGAGGCGCCGGAGTCGGAACTCCTGTGGTCGTGCTTCGAGCGGGTCGTCGAAGGCTTGACGTTCGCGGTCCCGGCGGCGGACCCCAAGCCGTTTGCCTATTTCACGCTGCAATTCTGGGCCAGCGGCGCTCCGAAGTTGCGATCGGCCTCCGCGCCGGACAAGGTCACTCGCCGGGAAGGCGGCACGTGTTGGGAGCTGATGGACTACCCGTGCGCGCCGAACAAGGTCTGCCAGGCGTCGGAACACGTCCGGGTGCGCTGTCCGAGTGCAACGCCTTGACTTCCGTGGCCCCGGCGCGAGTCGACCGCACGGCGGGTCCGCAATGACCTAGTTCTGGGACGACGGCTGTCCGTAGTCGCTACTTCTCGCCTGCCGCTTGGCGCAGCTTCGCGGCGATTTCCTTAGCGCGTGCGTTTAACTCGGTGACGTACGGTTTGGTCCGACTCTGGTCGGGCTTCACCTTCCACGTCGAGTTGCCCAGGCCGCTGGGCTTTGCGGCATCGAAAGCTGCCTTCCAGGCCGCGTAGTAGGCTTCGCCCTTCGGGCTGACTGCACCCGGCTTTCGGAGTTTGAAGTCGCCCGGCACGCCGTCGGCGCTGCTGACCAGTGCGGCCACAACTTTTGGCATACCGCGCTTCGACGTCTCGTTACGCTCCACCTCCACTTCGAGGCCGCTGCCTGAAAGTTTCGCGCGCCATGTCGAGTCGTCTCTGATCACGAACGCATCGGCACCACGTGCGGACGCGACCCGGTCCTCCCAGCTGTCCAGACGATCCGGCTTCCAGTTGCGGAAGCTGGTATAGGAGCCGATATCATCCCGAAAACCGTACACCCAGACGTTGAGCTTCTTGTCCCTCTCGAGCGTCTTCGTGCGTCGCGCGATGGTGTTCGAGAATTGGCCACAGCTGCGATATTTTTCGTAGCAGCGACCGTCTTCAAAGCTGAGCGGTGCTGATGCTTTCTTGAACTTGGCCACATCTTCGCCAGGCGCCGCGGCCGTACCGGCGAACATGCGGCTAGCGTCGGTCTTGCCCACGTTCTTGACGACCACGCGATAGACGTAGCCTTCGCTCACGACCTTGGCCCAGCCGCGGCCACAGCGGATCGCCTCGGCAGCGCGACTTAGATCGAGCTTCTGCGCGAAATCCGCGTCGTGCAAGGCGAGGACCAGCGTCTTACCGACGTCCGACCCGCAGACCTCCCCCGCCATCACCGCCCAGTGAAACTCCTTCGGTACCTCGAGCTCGAGCACCTGCATCTGCTGTCTCGTCTTCGTATCCAGGCTGCGCCCCTCCAGCTTCATCACACTCGCCGGGAGCTTTGCAGTTGGGAATGGCAGCGCCGGCGGCGGTCGCAGCTGCCACCATGCCAGCCCGGAGCACAGCACCAGCGCGCCGCCTAGAACGACCGCCCCCGCCAGTGCCGCCAGGAGCAGGCGGGTTTTGGACTTCTTCGGCGGAGCCGAAACGACGACTGGTGGGGCGTGAGGAGCGGAATCTGACATGGCCATGGCCGAGCCTTTTCACGACGTGTGCCAACGCTGACCGCCGGGTTTCTTCACACCTTGCCGTGCAATGACGACGAGCGTCGTCGGTCGGGGGCCCCAGTGACGAAACCGCGTCACCGCCCGCAGTCGGTCGGTAGTCCAAGCGGTTCGGATCGCGGCGCTGCCGTTACAGCCGGAGCCCTGGTATCCTGAGGGGATGCGCCGAATCCTCGTTTGTTGCCTCAGCACGCTGGTGTCGATGTCGACGGGCTGCTCCAGCTCGGACACGCAACCGCAGCCGCCCCAGCCCGCTTCCCGAACGTCGTCCGTTGGGCAAGCTCTCGAACTCAGCTCGTGGACGTCTACGGCGCGCGCCGCCAACCCCGCGACGGGTGCCACGACGACCTTGCTGACTGACGGCACGCTGCTGGTGGCGGGGGGCAATCCGTCGCGCCTGTATCGGTTCGACCCGACGACCAACGCCGCTCAAGACATCGGGACGCTGAACGAGGAGCGCACGAACCACTGCGCGACACCGCTGCTGGACGGTCGTGTGCTGCTGATGGGCGGACGCGATCTGGGCGGTGCCGGTGGGCTGATCACGAGCGAACTCATCAAGCCGCAGCTCAATGAAGTGGCTGCGGGGCCGAACTTGTCGGCGGCGTACACGACGCTGGTTTGTGCGCGGCTACGCGACGGGCGCGTGCTGATTGTCGGCAAAGAGGGGCAGAACGAAGTCAAGGCTGAGATGTTCGATCCGGCGACCGATTCGCTGGGCACGACGGGTCAGCCCGTGGCCTCGGCCACGAGCGCGTTCCCCAGCGCGCTGATGACGTTGTCGTCCGGCAAGATACTGCTGGTTTCCGGCACACGCGTGCAGCTGTTCGATCCGTCGACTGAAACGTTTTCGGCTTCGCAAAACGAATTCGGCATGGTCGGGCCCGATGTGGTGGGCGCCGTGCAGTCGGTGTTCGAATTGCCGGGCGGCAAAGTTCGGCTGCTCGGTACCGGGTTCTGTTTTTCCGTGAGCGGCGGTGCCACCGGCTGCGAACCGGCAGCGCACACCTACGACCCCGTCACCAACACGATCACTCGGGACGGCTCGTTTCTAGAGGCGGGGATGGTGAAAAATGGCTCGGTGTTGATGCCGTCGGGTGACGTGCTGTTGGCGGCACCGGCTGGCGCGGTCAAGCTGTACAAGATGGCCACGCTGCCCGCGGTGCAGTCGGCGGCGTCGCTCGCCCACATCCGATCGAACTTAGCGGCGACGTTGCTTCCGAGCGGTGCCGCCGCGGTGTTTGGCAACGTGCAAAACGGCGCGTTTGGCGAACCGCTCGAAACCTACTGGCAAGAGCAGGACGCGGTGGCGGGGCCGTCGCTCGATCGCGTGCGCATCGACGCGACGGCGTCGACGCTGCCGTCCGGTGAGCTATTGATCGCAGGCGGCGCCGGGCAGTGCGCGAGCGGCGCGCCAGCGGACGTGGCGGATACCGCGGTTGTGTTCGATCCGACGGCGGGCGTGACGAAGACGATTCAGCTGCAGTCCGGTCGGCGCGCTCACGTGGCGATCTCGCTCGATGATGGCAGCGTGCTGTTGGCCGGCGGAACCACCAGCGGCTCGGTGTCGGGGCCGCCGGCAACCGACAACACCGCGCCCCTGGCGAGCGCCGAGATCGTGACCGCTGCGGGGTCGACGGCGACGGCATCGATGGGCGTCGCGCGACGAGATGCCGCCGCGGTGCGGCTGCCGAGCGGGCAAGTGCTGGTGATCGGCGGCGAAGACGAAAACGGACCGCTGGCCTCGACCGAGCTCTACGATCAGGCGGCGGGAACGTTTGTCGCGGGACCTCTGCTGCCGTTTGAGCGCCCCGGCATCGATGCCGTGGTGCTCACCAATGGGTCGGTGCTCGTCGTGGCGGACGGCGCCGCGGCGATCCTGACCGATGTGGCGTCGGGGTTCGGTGCCATACCCGCGCCGGGTTTCGATAGGGGAAAGACCAAGCTGTCGCTCACGGTCACCGAAAATGTACTCGTCACGGGTGCGGACCTGAACTTCAAGGAACAGAGCCCGCCCAGCGGTGAGCTGTTCGATGCGGGCTCCGGCGTGTTCGTCGAGTCGGGCGCGTACGCCGAGAAAGACACGGATGAGCGGCACGGCGTGCAGCTGCTCAGCGGCCGGTGGTTGTTTGCCGGCGGGCGCTACGAAACTCAGCAGATTCCGAACACCTATCTTCTCGGTTCGAAGTCGGTCGCTGTGTTCGATCCCGCCACCGCGGACGGTCGTGGACGTTTCGTCGCGGGCGCCGATTTACCCGACGCCCGGCAGCGTCATGTGATGGCGCTGACCTCAGACGGCACCGTGGTGATCGCGGGCGGGTCGGACATCGACCCGTTGACGTTTGGCCTCAAGGGTTGCGAAGTCGGTTTGACGTCGACGGTGGTCG
>JAUIKB010000593.1 GCA_030430975.1 Polyangia bacterium | reverse complement strand
GCGCTGGGACGATGTCGCGACCCTGCTCGAACAAGAGGCGGAGCTCGCGCCGGATGTCGAGGCGCGTATCTCGCTGGAAAAGAACCTGGCCAAGCTCCACGAGATCAAGCGCAAGGACCCGGTCGCCGCGGGCGAGGCATGGATGCGGATCGCTCAGCTGACACCTGAGGACGAAGGCGCGATACAGACCGCCGTCAAACACTTCGAAAAAGCCAAGCGCCCGGATCTGGCGGCCCAGGTCATCGCCGATAACGTCGCCAATATCGACGACGAGCCGGCCAAGGGAGTGCTTTACAACAAGCTCGGTAAATATCGTCAGCAGGCCGGTGATCTGGTCGGGGCAGGTGATGCGTTCAGCGAAGGCGCTGCGATCGCTAAGGATCTCAAGCTCTGGCAAGCGGCCGAGCAAGCTTACGTCGAGGCCGAGTCATGGGACCAGGCGGCCACTGCAGCAGGGGAGCGTGCGCAGCTGTTGAGCAAGCCGCGCGAGCAGGCCGCCCTATTCGCCACCGAAGCGGACTATCTCACGCGCGCCGGCGATGAACCGTCGGCGATTCTACGACTCGAGCAGGCGACGGATATCGATCCAACTGCCGATGAGTTCGCAGCGGCGCTAGAAGAACGGTACCGACAAAGCGAGCGCATCGATGACTTGGCAACGTTCTTTCTCAAGCGTGCCGAGGCGCTCACGGACAAGACTCAGCGCATGGCGTTACGGCGCAACGCGGCAACCCTGCAGCGTGAGAACCTCGAAGATCCTGAGGGCGCGCGGCAGAGCCTCGAGCTATTGCTCCAGGACGGTGACGACGCCGATGCGTTGCTCATGCTCGCCGACGATGCCGAGGAACGCCAAGAGTACGCCGAAGCGATCGAGTACCTGACGCGGCTGTCGAAGCACACCACCGATCACCAGCAGAAGATCGAAGTCGGGCTGCGCGAGGCGCGCATCGCCTCCGACGGACTGGATGACCTGGACGGTGCGGTTGAGCGCTACGAGCGTATCCTCAAAGACCTGGACGACAAGAACCTGGATGCGCTCAACGCCATCTCCGAACTCGAGGACCGGCGTGACAATCCCAAAGGCCAGGCTGGCGCGCTTGAGCGATTGCTCGCGCTAGCGACCGAGCGCGAAGAACGCATCGATCTCGCACAGCGGTTGGCTCAGCTTTACGAAGGCCCACTCGATGACGCCGAAGCGGCCATCCGCGTCCTGGACATCATCGTGGAGGCTGATCCGGAAGACTTCGACGCGATTCAACGACTATGTGAGCTGAACGAGCGGACCGAAAACTGGGAGCGCGTGGCGGCGCACCTGGCGCAGTTGATCGAGGTCGAGGGCGACGACGAGGAACTCAGCTCCATGACGCGGCGTCGTGCCGAAATTCTGCATGAGAAATGCGGTAAAGGCGACGAGGCGCTGGCGGCACTGATGGAGATCGCGGACCACGGCGATGAACCGTGTCGCGAAGCGTACGTCGAGCTGGGCGACGAACTCGGCTGGAAGGGCATCGTCGCGACGAAGCTGGTCGAATGGTACGAACAGGCTCCCACCGGCGACAGGCGCAACGCGGCGCTGAACAAGGCTTTTGAGCGATTCGTCGACGTCGGCCGCGATCAAGACGCGGCCAGCGTCGCAAAGGAACTCGTACGCACGCGCGGCGCGGAGGCCGCATTGGCCGGACGGCTTGAGGAGATCGGCGTCAAGCTCAAAGACCTTGACGCGATCGGAGTTGCCCACGATCTACTGGTAGAAGACCTGAGCGGACCATCGCGGGCCGAGGAAACCGTTCGCCAGGCCGAAGTGCTCGCTAAGGCCGACGTCGATCCGCTCGAAGCGATCCAGCACGGCGAGCAAGCGCTCACTAGCGTGAGTCCGGACGAGGTCGAACCTTACCTCGCGCGGCTGGCCGGGCTGGCGGCTGAGCCTGGTCAGATCATCGATCTCTACGAGCGTCAGATCAGCCGCTGCAAGGCGCCGCCGGACCGGCTTGCTGCCCTGGCTCGCGCCGCACAAGTTGCGGCCGAGAACAAAAGCGAAGAACGCGCTCGAGGCTTTTTCGACCTGGCGTTGGGCGGCGGCGTTCAGGACGAGACGCTCGAGGAACTCGAAGTCGTCGCCCGTAACTCCGACGAAGCAAGCGGTGGAACAACGGTGCGCCGCATTCTCGCTGAAGCCCTCGCCTCGGGAGGTCATGGGTCGCGTGACGGTGGGCGCACTCGCAGCTCGCTACTGAGGCGGGCCGCCAACATCGCGCACAACGATCTCGATGACATCGATCGCGCGTTTGATTGGCTGGGCGAAGCCTTGGTCACCCATGTCGATGACGCGGGACTCGAAGCACTCGAGGAGCTGGCGGAGCGCGTCGGTGACGTACGTCGCGCAGAGACGGTCCTCGGTCGTGCACTCGAGGAGGTATTCGACGGACCGCTGGTGCGCAAACTGCGCGCGCGCCGCGCGGCTTTGCGTCGGGATCAACTCGAAGACAAACAGGGCGCGGCGCAAGACTTGAAGCGCTTGCACGACTTGTCACCGTCTGACGCGGACGTGATGGATCAGCTCTCAACGCTGTACCAAGAGCTCGAAGACTGGCGCGGTATGGTTCAGCTATACGAGGACCAGATCCTCCGCGGCAAAGACCCGAGCTCGCGCGCCGAGCTGGCCCGTCAAGTCGCGCGACTGTGGGAGGAGAAGCTCGACGACCCGCGTGAGGCGGCGGACGCCTGGCGTCGCGTCCTGCGCATGAAGAAAGACGACGTCGAGGCCACCGAAGGGCTAGACCGGGCTAAAGCGAACATGCTGAAGAAGCGGGACGAGCCCGAGCCCGAACCCGAACCCGAACCGGCTCCAGTTCCTGCGGCCACGCCCGAACCCGAACCGCCTCAAGAGGTCGCCGCAACGCCGGAACCAGCACCTGCAGAGGTACAGACGGCGCCGATCGCCAGCCGTCCGCCGCCGCCGTCGAGTCGTCCGGCGGCGCCAGCTGCCGATGCCGACGCCACACCGATTCCGGCTGCGCCGGCGCTCGTCGACGATGACGATGATGACTCGGACATGCCGACACTTCCCCCGAGCGCTCGGGACGTGAGCGCGATCGCCGATGCCGATGCTGCGCTCGCGGCCCTCGACAACCGGGTGCCGTCCGAGTTCGGCGCGGGCGCCCCCACAGCGGGTCACGATGACGTCACGATCGCAGCCGAACTTCCTCCGGCTTCTGCGCCACTTCCGGATCTCTCCGCTCACAAGCAGGCGGGCCAGGGGCAGTATGAGGAGTACAGCGATTCGACGATGGTCCAGGACTCGCCGGCTTTCGATGAAGCTGAATCCATCGACGACTCTGAGCTGCTTGTCGACGACGACGACCTGATTCTCGAATAGTTCGTTCAGCTCTGCTGAAGTCTGAGCCGACCCGCATCGGCGTCGAGAGTGACGGTGCGCCCGAGTTGCACTGGCAAGTTGACCGCGCCGTGTCCGACGCGCAAGCCGTGCGCTGCAGGCACATCCAGGCGGCTGGCGTGCTCGCGTAGAACGTCGAGGGCAGTCCGTCCGTACTTTCCCCGGCAGTGGGTCCAATCCCCCAGAACGATGCCGACGACGTTTGTCAGATGACCCCCAAGCCGTAGGGCGGTGAGCGCTCTGTCGATGCGGTACGGTGCTTCTGCGACGTCCTCCAGGAGCAGAACGCATGGCTGGGAAAACCGAAGCCGGCCAGCGAGGGCGCACGCGGCGAGGACCGCCAGATTGCCGCCTACCAGTGCGCCGGTTGCCCGGCCAGGACGCAGGCCGTTCACGTCATAGCCGGCCGGCATAGATCGCTCCAACGTGTCGACCACCGATGCACGCGTGACGTCGTCCTGTCGCCCAAGAGCGCCCACGTGGGGGCCATGGACCGACACGACGCCGCGTTGATTGAGCTCTAGGTGAATCGCCGTGTTGTCCGAGAACCCCACGAACCACGGCGGGCGCTGTTGGACCGTGTCCCACGGGATATCGGCCACGATTCGCAAACAACCGTGCCCGCCGCGAGCGGCGAATACCCCCGAGATGTCCGGATCGGTCAGGGCCCACGCGAGCTCGTCTCGCCGTCGCTGGTCGGACCCCGCCAGAAACCCCGCTCGGTCGAAGAGATCTTGGCGAAACCGGACGCGGTACCGCCCCCGGAGCCAGGCCATCCCACGCAGCACCAGCAGCCGATCGAACGGCCCGGCGGGCGCCACGACCGCGACCGTGTCGCCGGGTTTCAGAGGTGGCGGAACGGTCATGGCTGCACGTTGCCCGATCCGCGGCGGTGGCGCAGCTTGATTTCGCGCGGAACACCGGGCGCGGTATGGTGGAGTCGTGGATACGAAACTAGCTCTAGCGCGCCTGACTGACGTAGCCGCGCAGGATGTGATCCCTTGGGCGCAGCGCACAGTCGCCCGTGCTCGTCGAACAGTGGACAGCGCCACCACGAAAGTACTCGGTCAGGACTTCGACGACCGTGTGCGGCAACTAAGGCGCCAGTACCAGTCAGTCGGCGGCGATGCATTCGGTCTCGATCCGGATGTCGCCAAGTATATCGTCAGCGCCGCCGCGTTCTTTCATCGTGTTTGGTTTCGCACCGAGGTGTTCGGCATCGACAACATT
>JAUIKB010000592.1 GCA_030430975.1 Polyangia bacterium | reverse complement strand
GAAATTAGGCCGACGGTTCGGCCTCTATGCTGTCGTGGAACGACTTGCGTGTGAGCTGAAACGACACGCTGTGGCGCGTTCGGGCATTGTCCACAAGCGATGCCTGGATGCACGCTGTGATCGTGTGAGTGACGTTGAGTCAGTTTGGCAGGCTGATTTAGCGGTGTGGAAAAGGGTTAGCGATGACGAAACTACGTAGCATGGTCCGCGGGTTGATAGCGATGGCGGTGATGCCGCTGGCGATCGGTTGTGCGGCAGACGCCTACGAGCCCGGTTCCGACGAACCCTTGGGCGAGGCGCAGCAAGCTATATGCAATTCGGACGGGTACTGCGATGCGATGGAGGACTGCAATTGTGGCGACTGTCCCGCGTGTCCGCCTGAGAACAACTGCACGGACGATGGCTACTGCGATCTGCTCGAGGCGATGTACGACTGCGCGGATTGTAAGCAGCCCGACCCGCCGCCGGCAGACCCCAAGCCGGACCCCCCGCCACCGGACCCCAAGCCGGAGCCGCCTCCGCCGACGGAGTACTGTGGCGACGGTAAATGCAGCACGAGCAACTTTGAGGACTGTTCGTGGTGCCCCGCCGATTGCAAGACGGGCTGTGAAGAGCCACCGCCGGCTGCGGATCCTTGTGACTACGACGGGTTCTGTGATTCCGGTGAGAAGGAGGCGACGTGTAGTGACTGCAAGAGCAATCCGCACACGAGCCCCTGCGGCGACAACATCTGCGACAGCTTCGGTGGTGAAGACTGCTGGTCGTGTCCAGCCGATTGCACGACCTGTTGTGGCAACGGACAATGTGACGGCAACGAGACGGCGACCAGCTGTCCCCAGGATTGCGGCAGCACCGGCCCGAACCCTGCTAAGTGCGGAGACTCCGTGTGCAACTCGTCGGTCGGCGAAGACCACCTGACGTGCCCGCAAGACTGCGGCACGGGTAACTCCGATCCGCCCGGCGAACCGTGCTGTACGGACTCGATTGACAGCTGCGGGTGGAAGTCGAACGGCAAGTGCGATCCGGGCTGCAATTGGGGTATCGACCCAGAGTGTTCCACCGGTCAGGATTGCTGCGGTGACGCGAGCGACCCGTGTAAATGGAAGGGCGACGGGTTTTGCAATCAAGGATGCGCGTGGGGTATCGACCCCGACTGTGCTGGCAACAACGGTAACGGCAACGGCAACACCAGCTGCGGCAGTGGCCAGTGCCAATGTGGAAGCTTCGTTCCACCGGTCGCAGGCACTCTTGAGTTCGAACAAAACTTCACGCCCGTGAGCGCTAGCTGCCCGGTCGTGGGCGGCAATATCAGCGTGGAGATCGGAGCGAAGGGTAGCGGTTCGTACGAACCGGCGACATGTCCGGATTTCACGAGCAAATTCTCCGCAGGCGGTGAGGCGAAGGGCACCGTCGATCTGTGCGGTATCGGGTTCGGAGTCAAAGCCAAGGGCGGCTACACCTCTGAGAAGAAGTACGAGAGTTCGTGCAACCAGAATAGCTGTGAGTACGAAGCCAGCAGCGCCTACTGTGCAACGTCGGGCTGGACCGGTTCCGGCGAGGTGTTCGTCTCGCGCACATTCGGCTTTAAGAAGAGCTGGTCGTCGCCGGGTGGTTCGATCTTGCCGTCCTATGGCATCAACGCAGACTGCGGCATCAAGGCTACCGGTTCGATTTCGGCGAATGTCTCACACGACGGAACCGAAAACGGCGGAGGTTCGTCCTGCACGTCGTGCAAGAAGATCAAAGGCAATGTCGGGCTCAAGCTGACGGGCGAGGGCACGTGCCAAGTGTCGGCTTACGTCGGGTCATTCTCGACGAACATAGGCTGTCAAAGCTGCGGCAAGGTGGAGGTTGAGGGAACCGTAGGTCACGAAGCGCAGAGCGGCCAATGTGGCAATCAGGGCTGTACGACGGGGTCGATCGGCGTTTCCGCGGAGGTGGGACCACCTTGTTTCACCGTGAAGGTGGGCTGGTATGAGCGCGCCGTTGAGTGCAACGCCAAGGCGTCCGCCAAGCAGAACTTCAGCAGCTGCGGTGGTGGCGGTCTGGAGACCGGTCCCGTTGAGTTCACCTGTGGCGTCAAGAAGTCGTGCAACTAGGGAGTCAGTGATGGAGCAAGCGATGATTCATTCTAAGAAAGTCGTGCTGGTCGCACTGGCGGCCGGACTGTTCGGGTGCGAAGCGACGGACGGGTTTGAACGTGAGCCGGGCATTCGCGTCCAGCAGCACAAGCAGTTCACCTGTGTGACCGACGCGGTGCAGCAGCTGACCGATATCAAAGCGGTTGAAGGAACGGCGAACGACTCGCTCGCCGTGGCACCCACAAAAGAAGCGTGCCGGTTCGACCTCGTGTACCGAACGCCGGGGCGGTCAGCCAAGATCAGCGGAGACAAGCCGGGTGGCTATTTGATGGCTGTCGGAGGTCAGGCGGGCAACGGTCAGCGGATCGTGTGCGCGTCGAACATCGACCACAAGCGAGCATCCAAGCTGAACGGAAACCGAGCGGAGCATCAGATCCGCGGCGTTTCGATCGAGTGCGCTTCTTACGACGGCTCGCGTTGGAGTCCGATGCGCAAGATCGTCGACGGAGGTTCCAAATGGGCGGGCTGGGTGCTCAGCGTTAGGCCTTCGAGCACGGGCAGCCGATACCTCATGCGCTACACCCGTGACTTCTCGTTTCAGTTCATGAATGTCGGCGACGTGGGGCGTCCCGAGACCGACGGCATCTATGATGTGTTTCTTGAGATCGGCCCCAATGGTCCCGAGGTGGTTCGCGAGCAGCGCTACAGCAATCTCACGAGCCCACCGGAGACGATTGGGTCCCAGCCTTGGGAGCCGACGATCGACGACATCAACCGTCACCCGGGTCTGGCACCGGATAACGGCAGATGCCCAGCGCCCGGCGGGTGTCCGGTCATCAAGTGATGCGAGTTCGCTCGCTTCTCGCGTTGGGGACGCTGGGCTTGTTCGTCAGCCATGGGGTCGTGGCATGTAACGGCGTCAACGATGGCGATGTGCGACCGTTAGCTCAGTTTCGATCTAGTAAGCTCAAAGAGGCTCAGTGCTGCACGGCGGCGTTTACGGACGTTTGCAACTGGGGGCAGGACGAGTTCTGCGATAGCGGGTGCTTGTGGGGGTTGGACCCGGCCTGCGCGACGGGCCAGAACAAGTGTGGCGATGGAAACTGTCAGATCGCGCTCGGCGAGAGCTGCGAGTCGTGCGGTCAAGACTGCTGCGGCGCTGCACCTCCGCCGGCGCCGCCTCCGCCAGGGCAGCCACCGACCCAGCAGCCACCGCCGGATCCCGGCGCTGGAGGTACGGGTGGCGGGGGGACCGGCGGCGCGCCACCGATGGGCGGCAACACGCCCGCGTTCCACGCCTGTAATGACTCGGGTCAGTGTAGAGCCGGCGTCCAGTGCATCGAGGGCGCCTGCGTGCCGAGTTGCCAGACGGATACAGAATGCGGCACTGGACGGTGCATGGATCTGTTCGACAGCGGCGGCACCCCGATACCCGGACAGCGG
This sequence comes from Polyangia bacterium, assembly GCA_030430975.1. Lineage (GTDB taxonomy): Bacteria > Myxococcota_A > Polyangia > Polyangiales > Polyangiaceae > JAUIKB01. The sequence goes on along the minus strand of JAUIKB010000592.1, from coordinate 1,112 downwards.
GTGTGCACGGCGGGCTGCTATCCACCGGCGCCGGGTGCGCCCTCGCCGGGTTTCAGCGCCTGCGGGCCTGATCTGCATTGCGTTGCATTCTCCGACACGTCCACCTGCGTCGGGCCGGCCTACGGGTTCGGGCAGTTTGGCGCTCCCTGTTACGACGAGTTCTTCGCGCCTGACGATAGCCGCTGCGCGCCCGGCCATCTGTGCGTAGACTTTCTACCGCCACAGTGCACGCCGCTCTGCATTGTCGGACAGGCTGCCTGTCCGGCTGGCTTCGACTGCGTCGGACTTGGCCAGTCGCTCTCAAACGGTCAGCAGCTCGGGTTCTGCGGTTAGCGAGGCGGCGGCTAGCCACGTAGAGCCCTGATATCGACGCCGACGTTGGCACTTGGCACGGCCCTGGCATAGATTGGGGTTGATGAACGGTGACGAGACGACTCGGGCTTTTCCCATGAGGTTCCAACGCGGTTCGGAAACATCTTGCGGTGCTATGTGGTCTAGAGCCCCCGGCGCTGTGCTTGGACTAGCTATTCTAATGTCCAGTGCGCTGATCGGCTGCGCTGAAGAGGACACGACCCGCACCCTCGATGCTGAGCAGCTCGCGATGACGGATGCGGTCGCGCCTGTCTACGAAGACGACGAGATGACGTTGTATGAGGTGCGTCGCGAGGTGCGGCTCCCGATCGCTCGTCCCAGCGACGCGCAGATGAGCGAACTCCGTCAGACCAGAATTGACCCGTTCGGACGCCTGCCCTGGATCAGCACCACGGAGGTGGAGGTGCAGATCACGTGGACGCTCTCGAACTTGGACAAGGAAACGCACAACGTCGAGGTCCTGATCGATCCGTGGAACGAGTTTGGCCGCTACTGGCCGGGTATTGACACGTCCGACGATGAAGCGATTCCGAACCGATCAGGCATTCAGCTCTTGATGGAGCTGCCCGGGCTGGATGAGTCTCGCTCGTCCCGGCGCCGCGGCACGATCACGTTTCAGGACGTGAACGAGCTTGCAACAGACTTCGCTACGGCGATCAACATCCTCGACAAGGTACAGCCCCCCGCACCAGATGAAGAGGGCCTCGGACCGGCGACGCTCATGAATCACGCATTTCACG
>JAUIKB010000591.1 GCA_030430975.1 Polyangia bacterium | reverse complement strand
GCAAGTCGGGTTCGACTTGGTGCTACACGGCCCGCCATAAGCAGGCGCGCGGCACGTACTCCGCATCACAAGGCGAGTCGTTCTCGTCGCGGGTCCGCCTGCTAAAGAAGTAGCTGTACGCACAGTTCTGGACCTGCGCCGAGGGGACTATCTCCACTCGGCGCCGCGCGATCGCTAACGCTGCAGCGTAACCGCGGTCCGACGCCTCGATACGGCTCGGGACCGATAGGCATGCGCGATCCACGCGGCCGGCACGCAAGGCCAGTGCCGGCCGTAGCATAGTCTGCCGGCCGCTTACTATGGGGCCGCTGGGGCTGTCTGCGGTTCACCATCGGCGTCCGCGTCGAATAGCGTAACCAGGTCGAAGAGCTGCCGCCAAGCGGACGCAGCTTCAGTCGCGGTTAGCGTGAGCTTTGCCGTCTTACCCTCTGTGGTGGTGAAGGCGTTGAAGACGGCGGGAGCGGGGCCGTCGTGCTTGGATGCCGCCGTCGAGTGTCGAGCCAAGCTTGCCGCAACGGTCTTGAGATCCTCGGGCGTTGCGTGATCCACGTCGAGTGTCATCAGACCCAGGGCCGAGCAGAATCCGCCACCAGCGCCGGAGCTATTGCGCAGTCGGGCGAGCTCTGGCCGAGTCACGATCGTGTGCTTGGGCTTGTTGAGGTTTGCTGCGGCCCGCGCCACGGTCTTCCCGTCGACTCCCCAAACGATCCAGACTCCACCGGCGGGGCGCGGAAACGCAACGATGTGTTCGCGGTAGGGTATCGGTTTGCGTTTGGAGGTCTTGAGCGGCTTGTTATAGGTGACCGTGTGGATGGCACCTCGCGGTGCACCTAGCAGCGGTCCAGCACTTTGGGTCAAACTCATGTGTGTGTCTTGTTCTGGTCCGCCTGAACCGGCGTTGGTGCGGTCCCCGTCCCCGTCCCCGTTCGCGCTGGTGGCGTCGTCCAACTTCAGCGGGTGGGTTAGAAGGCGCTTCCAGTACTTCTTGTACGTGGTCCAGTCGTCGTTGACGTGAAGTGCATACCAAAGTGGAAAATGCTGCACGGCGCGCTTTCGCCCACGAGCGGTGGCGATGTTGCTTAGCAGCTGACGCGCGCGCTTGATGTCGAACCCGTGGCCCAACAGAAACGGGCCACCCTTAAGGACGAAGCGATGTGCGAGGTCGGCGACCTCTTGCCGTTGCTCCTCGGGTTGGCTTGACGCGGCATCGTGGAACAACTTCTTGAGGGCGGCTGCGCCAAGCGGCGCCATTTTGTCGGGGTGGGCACCCTGATAGTAGATCCCGCATTGAGCTTCCTTGGGAAGTTCCCAGAAGACCTTGGGCAAGGGAGCCGCCTGGCCAGTACCGGCGAGCAACACATGGGCAAGATGATCCGGTGCGGTGTTGCTGACTTCAATGGTGAATCTGACTCCTGGCTCGTCGAAGTCCGCCGCGAGCTTGAACGAGCTATTTGGGTCACCGATCGTTCCACCGACCAAATGGGCGATAGCCGCATCAGCCGGGCTCCGAGCGGCTAGTCGCTGGGTCTTTCCGGCGGCCGCGAACGCGGTGCCAAACACCTCCATCGTTGCCAGGTGAGTTGATCGGCGCGTTGGGGCCGTGCGGGTCAAGTAAGGGCCCGCAGTTGCCAGCGCTTTGGGCGTATTGGAGCAAACGAGGCGGAGGACGCTGGGCCCGTTGGACCGCCACAGCTCGCAGGCTAGCTTGTCTCCAGAGGCACTCTGCCCGTGGGTTGACCATCGCCCAGCGCCGATCCTCTGGAGCTGCAGGGCAGGTGGCGGATCGTGAAGATTGACGTCAACGGCGACCGAACCGACCAAGTCGATATCGTCGCCGGTGCCAAGCCCAGCGACGTAGATGGGCAGATCGGTTCGCACGCGGTCGCTCCACTGCTCGCCCAAGAAAGCGCCAGCGAGGAACCGGGGATCGGCTTGTCCCATCTCCCTGATATCGCTGTCTGAGGACAGCGCGCTCAGGTGTTTCAGTGCTGCTGCAGGTCCCGGCGCGGTGAACAGAATCGCCAGCTCCTCTGGAGCTGGTGCGGGGCTTAGGTCCACCTGTTCCGGCTGTTGCTCTACCGCGGCAGCGACATCCGGCATGATCACCGTGGTTGGTTGGGTCGCGGCAGGCGGTTGCTGGCGCTGTGCGCAGGCCCCGAGCAACAGGCAGCCGTAGACTAGGCATCCCCTCATTCGACCAATTTAACCCAATCGAGGGTTTCGCTGCAACGAGGTGCCTTGGCGTCGTGTCACTTCCGGGCGGTACGTTTGATCACGGCTGCGAGCGCCTCGACGAGCACAGGTTTGGGCAGGAAATCATTCATGCCGGCATCCAAACACCGCTTGCGGTCGAGACCACCCGCGTTCGCCGTAATGGCAACGATCGGAAGTGTCCGAACGTAAGGGTGAGTGGCGTCCTGGCTGCGGATCGCTCGCGTCGCGGCGAGGCCGTCCACGGTGGGCATCTGCATGTCCATCAGCACGAGGTCAAATGTCGGATCGTCGAGGACGCGAGTGGTGGCCTCAAGACCATCGCTGGCGAGGACGACATGGTGTCCGAGCCGCTCAAGCATCGCGCGGATCACGCGCTGATTGATCCGATTGTCTTCGGCAACCAGAACACGTAGCGGCTTCGCCCGGAGGTGGTCCGAGGCGCTCGGTGGCTTGCTGGAGACGTGCTCAGCGTAGTGGTCTTGGGATGGCAGCGGAACTTCGAACCAGAAGCGGCTTCCCGTTCCACTGGTGCCGACGGGGCTCTCGACATCGATCGCCCCGCCCATGAGTTCGACGAGCTGCCGCGAAATGGCCAGCCCCAGACCGGTCCCGCCAAACCTCCGCGAGATACTCGCGTCAGCCTGCACGAACGGTTCGAACAGTCGCGCCCGATGCTCTGGCTGGATGCCGATGCCGTTGTCTTCGACCTCGAAGTGCAGCCACGGTTCGCCCCGTTTGGCTGGGCGTAGGCGCAGCGCCACGCTGCCGTTAGGCGTGAACTTCACTGCGTTGCTCAGGAGATTCAACAGCACTTGGCGCAACCGGCCAGCATCACCGATTCGACCTGGGTCGATTCCTGGGTCGACAGTGAGCGCAACCTGCGGCGCGTCGCCACCGCCCGTCGCCATCAGCTTGACCAACGATTCGAGCAGCGCGGGCAACTCGAAGCGACCCTCCTCAAGCGCGATCTGCGCGGCCTCAAGCTTTGAAGCGTCGAGGATGTCGCCGATGATCTTCAAGAGCGCGCTAGCGGAGTCGTGCGCCGCCTGCACCCAGTCCTGCTGTTCCCGCGACAGGCCAGAGCTCATGTTGAGGAGGTCGAGCATGCCAAGAACGCCGTTCATGGGAGTGCGGATCTCGTGGCTCATGGTGGCGATGAAGTCTGACTTCATGAGGCTTGCAGAGCGCGCTTGGTCCATGGCAAGGGCCAGAGCGTCCTGCATCTGGTGTCGCTCAGTAACGTCTAGCTGCTGAACTAGAGCTAGGCGCTCGCCGGTGACCGGATCGCGAATGGGGTGCCAATCGACAGCATGCCAGCGTTCACCCGCCGTGGTTGCCACAAGGTATTCCTCGGAATGCGCCTCCGAAGCGCCGAGCAGCGTCCTAATGCGGTCAGCATTTCCAGGCGCGCCGAAGCGCTCGAAGAAGCCGCCCCGCTCCGGTGGCCCAAAAGCCTTTAGCGCCGCAGGGTTCTGATAGACGATGTGACCCGATTCGTTCAGAGTTTCGATCAGGACGCGTGTGTGCCGCAGCGCTTCGACGCCGCGCACCAGCGCAGGGTCCAGTACGGCTTCGTCTTCCGGTCGACCCTTGAGGAGGATGGCGATGCGACCGTCGTCGATCTCAATACCGGTGAGCGTGGTAGAGACCGTTACGGGTTCGCCGTTCGGGTAGAGCGTCCACTGTTCGCGAACGACTTCCCCGCGTCGGACTCGTTCGAGACACAGAGCGAGTCGCGTTCGGGTCGCCTCCGACATGTCGGTCCAGTCCCGGGCCAGTAGCGAATCCAGGTCGGGAGCGTTCCACAGTCCGAGCGCCGCTGAGTTGCTCCACCACATGCGCGTTCGCTCGACGTCAAAGACCCACGCCGGCTCGGTTCGGCGTTCGAGGTCGGCGAGGGTTCGCTCAGAAGCGAGGACAGGCGCTGTCTGTTCGGCGGTCAGATCCGACAGCTTAGTTCAGATCGTGTTCGGCTTCTTGGACAACTACGGTCCAGCTGGATCATCGGCGCTGGTTGGCGCAGAGCTTGGTCTAGATGGCGCGAAGCTTCGCGAAGAGATCGGCCATAACCTTGTCCCGGCTCACATCGGTCGCTTCTCGGATCGGCTGATGTGCAGACTGCGCCACCCAGCGTGCGTTGTCGTCCAGCGTAGGGGCCTTCACGATGTCGCTGGCGAACCAGTTCGGATTCACCACATACGCGACATTGATCAGGTCCCACAGCACCTTGGACTTGCCGACGTGGTCGCCGGCGAACGGGCGATTCTTGAACAGGCCGTGCAGGTACTCGGCGACCGGGTTCGAGTTCGGGGGCGCGTACGTCTCGATGTCCGCCAATGACGTCGCGAGCTTTTCGCCGACGAAGTATCCGGGCAGATAGACCAGCGCGACGCCGCTTTCGAACAGCGTGCGCGCGGCGAGGACG
>JAUIKB010000590.1 GCA_030430975.1 Polyangia bacterium | reverse complement strand
GTTCCAGGATATGGCAGTGCATCATCCACCTGCCCCAATCGACGGGAACCATTCCTACGTCAACCGTTTCACGGCCTCGCAACAAAACGGTGTCACGAAAGTACGGTTCGTCCACTCGACGGCCGTTTCGCGCGAGGACTTTGAAGAACTGGCCGTGGACGTGCATCGGATGAAGGCGGCCGGAATCATTCTTGAACCTAACATGGGTCCAGCGATTCGGCTTGAACTCCGTGACTTGATGGTCGCCCCACGCCTTTCCGTTGATCGTCCACTGAATGCCCTTGGGTCCGCCGCGTTGAGCATTCAGCAGGTACATCACGTCAACGGGTGTTTTTTCGGCATCGGTCCAAACCGGCAGATGCGGATTGTTGGGCGACGGAAAGCGCGGTGTCTTGACCGGATCACCGGCAACACTGAGTCGCGCGAGTCGGTGCGGACGCACTGAGAAACGATCGACGACCTCGAACGTCCTGCCTGCGGCGTTCACCGGAACCTCCAGGTCCAAGTCCATGCGGTTACCCGGTGCAAGATCCTGCCCTGAGAGCCTAAACGGGCGCCCCGCGTACATACCGTCGACGGCAATGACGTTTGGATTCAACGCTCCGAAATTGGGCCGATACACGCGCCCATTTGACGTGTTGACCAAGCGTAGCCGGATCCGCTCGCCGGGCCTGACAGTCACCCTTTGCTCGTCATCACCGTTGACGGTAATCTTCTGGCCCCAGCGTCCGTCGTGAGCGAGATCGTGCCGGGTTACGAACCGTGGGTCCACTTCACCATCCTCTCCGAGCCGCCAGTCGTCCAACACCCAAACCTCTTCGCGAGAGTAGGGCAGCGGATCTCGGTCCTCGACGACCAGCACGCCGTACAACCCGCGTTCTACCTGTTCCGCGCCCCGCACATGTGGGTGAAACCAGAACGTCCCGGCGTCCTTCGGCACAAACGAATACGTGTAAGTCGCGCCGGGCTGAATGGGCTCTTGAGTCACGCCCGGAACACCGTCCATCGCATTGGGTACGCGCACTCCATGCCAATGGATCGTCGTCGGTTGGGGTAGGTCGTTGCGAAGTTGTACCTCCACGCGTTCACCCAGACGAACCCTAAGAACAGGCCCGGGAACCTGTCCGTTGTATGCCCACACCTTGAGCGGACGACCGTTGAATTGTTGAACCGTGGCGGGCGCGGCGGTCAGCTCGAACTTCTTGGTCACCGTCGCCTTCGGAGCCGCCTCAGGATACGCTTTCGCGAGTTCGGTCTCGAAAACCTGGTGTTTCGATGACTGTGTTGGCGTAGCGGCCGTCTGTCGCTCTGCTTTGGGCTCACCTTGTGAACCACACGAACTGCAGCCCGACACAAGGCCGAACAACCCAACTGCGCACCAACGAAGGGTCACCGATGCGCCTTCAGAACCATCTGCGACCCGAGCGGTGTCCGCTGTCGAAACGTTAATTCCACGTCGCTAAATCCAGTTCTCCGCATCAACTCTGGTAGTTCGCCCCGAACGTGGTCGCGGGTTGTTTCGAATCCGTCGAGTAGTTGGACCGCGACAAACGCCAAACGCATCAGCGTGCCGTGCGCTGCGCCCCAGTCCGCCAGGTGAAACTCGCCGCCCGGTGATAAGAGGGCGCGAACGGCGCGAAGAGCCCTGAGTTTTTGGTCGCGAGTCAGGTGGTGGAACATCAAGCTAGAAATCACTCGATCAAACGACCCTTCCGGAAGTTCCGGCTCTGTCGCGTCACCTTGAACTAGTCGAGCGCCGGTGTTCAGACGGTCGCTGGCGCGACTGAGCATTTCCGCATCCGCGTCCAGCCCCACAAGATCGGCCGTCGGGTAGCGCTCGCGCACGAGAGTCAGCAGTGTCCCGGTGCCGCAACCAAGATCCAGAATCGTCGTTGGCGCCGCGCCTAGCCCGGCAACTAGGTGTTGTTTGAGCCGTAGTTCGCGACTCGTTATTCGCACCACTGGATCGTAGAACCGAGTGAGTTGGTGAAAGCGGAGCGCTGGAATGAAGTCGTTATGGCGCATGTCTAGTGTTCTTGTCCTGGCGCGTGCTGGTGGCTGGGCTTTTTAGTGGGAGCCTCGCTAGCAGCTGGGACCGGCGCCTGGGGAACAGGCGAAGACGGTCCGGCAGACGACACCTCTGGCTTCGCTCCAGTGGCGTCAGGCTCGGGCATGGGATGCCCGGAGCCGTGATCGTGAGCCCCCGCCGGGTGAGGAGCAGGCTCACGCGAGACTCCGACGCCGTGGCGATAGACGAGTTCGGCGCCTTTGTCGGCTCCCCACGTTGTGGCTCCAACCAGCAGCCATGCCAGGCCGAGCAACGCTCCGCGCCAAGCGGTCCCGCCGTGTCTTTTCCACCACGCAAGCGCCGTGAGCGCGGCCGCCAGCAGCGTCGCTCCGAGCATGATGTTCCGGTGCACGTGCACGAGATCGTGTCCGGGCGCGTCATGACCCATCTGCTCGGTCGCCCAGAAGCCCAGCCCGACGGCGACCGCCGCGCCGATCAGCCCCATCATCTGCAGCCACAGGCCGAAGCGCCACGTCAGATCGAACCGGGCAACGTCGCGCCGGACGACGAAAGCAATCGCCCACATCACCGCGGCTCCGATCCAAAACGCGATGGGGAAATGCACGAATACGGGGTGGAGATTTGGTGCTGCTTGAAGTCCGCCCATCAGCACGCTCAAGCAATAACCACGCCGCCCGTTTTACTCGGGCGCAAAGGCATTCGAAGCGCGAAGTTGAGAATATCCTGAAGCCATACGAGACTATTGTGACGTGCATCTAGCGGTGACGGTTACTTGGCCCTCGCCGTAGGCCGCCAACCACATGATCGTCCTCGCCCTTCCTAGCTACAGCAGCATCCAGACTTGGATGGCTTGGCACTAGCGGGGGTGGACAAGAACGTTGCCCGACAGCGCTCGCCGCAGAAGTAGGACGTCTCCCCATCGCGTTCGCCGTGGAGAGCCGTCGCCGGGTCCACGCTCATGCCGCACACGGGGTCTTGGGTCTGTTCGATCACGGGTGTCGCTTCTTTCATATCGATGCCTCCTTCATGGTTCCCTGACGTTTCGTAGTTCGTCGCCGACAAAGCTGCTCGTGCTACTCATGGCTGCTCCTTGGACGGCGGGTCATCTGGTCCCGTCCCATCTGTCCGCTCGCGGGTGCCTTTGCGCCTGAGGTTCCAGCCCACAAGGGCAAACATGATCAGAAGGATGACGCCACTGACGATGGTAATGGTCTGACTGTTCACTCACGCCTCCTTGAGGTGCCCGCCGTCGAAGCGGGGAATCAACATCGGAACGCGCCGTTGGTACGCGCGGTATTCGTCGCCGAACTTCTCAAGCATGCGCTTCTCCTCTTTTCGGGCGAGTAGCGTGTAGGCAAGGATGATGATCGGGAACGCGGCGACAGAGACGATGGTCGGCCAGTGCACGACGCCTTCTCCGAAGATGATGATAAACAGGCCCGTGTACTGTGGATGGCGCACGCGCGAATAGACGCCGTCGGTCATGAGCGTTTCTTCACGCCTCGCTCGGTGAATCCGTCGCCAGCCCTCCGCGACGAGGGACGCGCCGCTGAAAACAATCGCGTACCCCAGCACCATGGCCACGATGTGCGCGACGTTGGTGCCAAAGAGCTGTGCCCAGAGGTTGCCTCCGTCCCCCCACTTGAGGTCCAGGCCGAAGTACCGAGCGAGAAAGTAGATGGTCAGCGGGAACCCATACATCTCAGCATAGAACGCGATTATGAAGGCCTGAACCGCGCTGGCGCGCGTCCACTCTTTCCAGCTCTGCGGCGCCAGGTAGCGATACAAGAGCCACGAGGCGACAACGATGACGATGAGCGCGAGGCCCCACATTCCAACGTGCATCAGGGCCTCGCCTTGTTCGCGCTACCTATGAGAGCCGACGTCATGGTTCGTTCCCTCCAGCTCCATCTGAGGAATGGGCCGTGCATCACTCCGAGGAACCCATGTGAACGCTATCGAACGCACCGCGCGACTGATACTTGAGCCAGTACAGCGTCGTGCAAGCGCCGACGACGACGCCGCCCGCGATGAGCAGCCAACCCGCGGCCTTCAGCAATTTCGCCGGCGCTTCTTTGCTCGCCTGGTGAAGCAGGACGAGCCCGCCCGCGATGGCGAAGATCTCGAGCATTCCCGCGATGTCCGCTGTAAATTGATTCATGTTTCATCCTCACTCTTTTTCGGGTCGTGATCGTCGTGGTCCGCGTCGCCCAGCGTGACGGGAGCAGCACCGAGGCGATCGCCGACGGTTGATGCGCGGTAAAGCAGGCCTCCGACAGTTACTGGTGCTTGTCGTGGCCCATGCCGCTGTGGTCCTTGTGGTTGCCCCCATGGCCTGGGCCATGCTTTCCCTGATGCACGAGCTTCATCGAGCAGACAGGGCAGTTGCCGTTCCCTCGTTTCCGCGCGGCATAGTGGACCTTTCCGCTCATGTCACACATCCAGGCACCATCGGGAATTTGTGAGGTCAGCACCGGTGAATCGAAACGCGTTCCATCCGCGCCCACAACCACCAGATTCCCCGAGCCTGCTGCTGCGCCTTCTTGCGGGGCCGGCACCTTGTTTTCCTTGCATGCGGCTGCCAGCAAAAAGATGGACAGTGCGCCGATCAA
>JAUIKB010000589.1 GCA_030430975.1 Polyangia bacterium | reverse complement strand
CGGGCGACATCCACGCGATCACATCGGCGCACAACCTGCTCGCCGCTCTGGTCGACAACGACCTGCACTTCGGCGGCAAGAGCGGGCTGGATCCGCGGCGCGTCACCTGGCGGCGGGTTCTCGACATGAACGACCGAGCGCTGCGCCACATCAACGTCGGACTCGGTGGACGCCTGCAAGGCGTGCCCCGAGAATCCGGGTTCGATATCACCGCCGCCAGCGAGATCATGGCGATCCTGGGCATGGCTGAGTCCGAAGCCGACCTCATGGAGCGCTTCAGTCGCATCGTCGTCGGACGTACCCACGACCGGAAACCCGTAACGGCGGGAGATCTCGGCGCGGCCGGAGCGATGGTCGCGTTGATGCGCGATGCACTGCGCCCGAACCTCGTGCAGACCAACGAAGGCACGCCGGCGATCGTACACGGCGGGCCCTTCGCCAATATCGCGCACGGCTGCTCGACGGTGCTGGGCACGCGCCTAGGCCTTCGTTACGCGGACATCGCCGTAACCGAAGCCGGCTTCGGTTTCGACTTGGGCGGCGAGAAGTTTCTGAACATCAAATGTCGAAGTGCAGGATTGTGGCCGAGCGCGGTCGTGTGCGTGGCTACGGTGCGCGCGCTCGAGCTTCACGGCGGCGGTGAGCGAGGTGACCTAGACGCCATGAAGCGTGGGCTGGGCAACCTCGATCGGCACCTGGATTCGATCGAGTCGTTTGGGCTCAAGCCGATCGTCGGCATCAACGTGTTCGGTGACGACACTCCCGAGCAGCTAAAGGTCATCACCGAGCACTGCAAGGCGCGAGGGATCACTGCGGCCCCCTCCCGAGGCTTCAGCGAGGGCGGCGCCGGTGCGACCGAGCTGGCGACGGCGGTTGCCGAAGCCGTCACCGGAGAGCCGACGGAGGCCAAGCACACGTATGAACTCACTTCGAGCTACGCCGACAAGGTCAACGCACTAGCCAAGGCCATCTACGGAGCGGACGGCGCCGTCATCGAAGGTCCCGCCAAGTCGGTATTTCGCCAACTGGAGAAGGACGGACTCCGCCTACCGATCTGTATCGCGAAGACACCGCTTTCGTTGTCGGACAACCCGAAACTCCCGGGACGTCCGACCGGATTCAAGATAACCGTCCGTGAGGCCCGACTGAGCGCTGGCGCGGGATTCGTGGTGCTGCTGCTCGGCGATGTCATGACGATGCCCGGACTCCCGCGCGAGCCGTCCGCCAACAACGTGCGAGTCGTCGACGGCAAGATCACCGGCCTGATGCAGAACGAATAGCCCGCCTAGCGTTTGACCGCCGACGGCCTGCGCCGGCGCTTGGTTACCTTTCCGGCTAACGAGCGGTTCTCCTCGCGACTCAGCACAGGACCCAAGCGTAGGTGCGTCACGGCGATCGCTAAGGCGTCGGCAGCATCGGCTTGGGGCACCTGATCGAGCGTCAGCATGGCGCGGATCATCATGGCTACCTGCTTCTTCTCCGCCTGACCGCGCCCGGTGACCGTGCGTTTCACGCGCGCCGGCGGGTACTCGGCGAGCTCGATACCGGCGCGGGCGAAAGCGAGTAGAACGACCCCGCGAGCGTGCCCTAACTTGGCCGCAGCTTGCGCGTCCTTGTGAAAGAACAGTGACTCCACGGACCCGACGGTGGGTTGAAAGCGCTCAATAACCTGACTCAGTTCACCGTCCAACACGTGCAGCCGCTTTGCCAGCGACAGCCGAGCGTCCAGCCGGATCACGCCGTGGGCGATGTGCCGCATGCGATTGCCCTCTCGATGCACCACACCCCAGCCGAGATTGCGCGTGCCTGGGTCGATTCCGAGGGCGATCACTCCGTATGCGTAGCAGCGCATGGACGACAGGGGAAGTTTCCCGCCCTGGGCGGGCACCGCGGGGAATTGACTATGGCGGATACCCGTTGCAGCAACCACACATGCGCGTCGCTCTCACGACCATCGTCCTAGCAACCGCTTGCACGGCCTCTGGACCGCCGCCGTCCACGCCGCAGCCGGTTACCGTCCGTTCGACACCGGATTCACACGAGACCGCAGAAACCGCGCAGAGGACCGAGCGGCAGGCTCGATTCGAGACGTTTCTCGACGAAAACGCCGCCGCGGTCGGAGGCGGCGACGCGGCCGTGCTGGAGCGTTTCGTCGACCCAGCGCTCGGCGTGTTCCTGATCACAAACCCGGGTGCCTTCATCGCCGTCACCCACCACCCCACTCTCGCAGCGCTGATGAAGAGCAGCCCCGCCGTGGAGCTCCCGGAACGGATCGCGCTGGGCTGCAGCGCCGCGCCCGACTATGTCCGAAGAGACGATAGGATTCCGCGCTTCAGCTGCGAAACGGAGACATGGGACGCCGCCGCAGGCTGCACCCACGGCAGCTTGCGATCAACCGAGCTGCAGCGGTTCGCTGGTTACATGCTGGAGTACGAACTCATCCCCCCCGAGCCTGGCGCGAAGTTCATCGCGCGGACGAAATCCGTAGAGCCGAACGTCTCACACTACGTGTTCAGCACGGCCGCCCAACGCGGCCTGTTCTTCGGCCAAGTCTCCGGACAATGGCGCCTCATCTACGTGCGCGCCATCGAAGAGTGCTCGGCGTGAAGGCGCGATCCGCGATCTGTGTGTAGACTCTGCGCGCGTGTCCTCTGACCCCGACGTCATCATTATCGGCTCTGGCCCGAACGGTCTCGTCGCCGGGTGCCGACTTGCCCAATCCGGGATGAGAGTGCTCATCCTGGAGGCAAACCCGCGGCGACCTGGAGGCGCGCTCGGAAGCGAAGAAGCCACGCTCCCCGGCTTTACTCATGACGTCGGTGCCGCATTTTTCCCATTTGGCAAAACGAGCCCTGCATTTCAAGACCTAGATCTCGAAAACCACGGATTGGTTTGGAAGCACGCCGAACTCGAGAGCTGTCATCCGGCCCCCGACGGCACGGTCGCCTGCATCGCCCGCGACCTCGACGTAACCGCGCGCCACTTCGGATGCAGGGAGGACGGCGACGTCTTCCGAGACTTGGCGACTTGGCACGGTCGGGTCGAACACCACCTGTTGCGCGCGCTGCTGCTGCCCTTCCCGGCCGTTCGACCCATGCTCAAGCTGGGCCTGTTCAACGCTGCAAAGCTCGCTACCATGCTGGCATCGAGCGGCGGTGGGCTGGCGCGACGACTGTTCGAGAGCGAGGCCGCCCGGCGCGTGCTGCCTGGGCTCGCGCTACATGTAGACGTCGGTCCCGAAGACCGCTTCGGTGCCGGACTCGGCTACATGCTGGGTCTGACGGCGACCACCGGCGGCTACCCCGTGCCGCGCGGCGGAGCGCAGACCCTCGCGAATACCCTCGTGCGCATCGTGGAGTCACACGGCGGAAAGCTGCGTCTTGGCGCCCGAGTCAACCGCGTTATCGTGAAGGACGGCAGAGCGTGCGGAGTACGCCTCGATGACGGCTCGGAGATTCGAGCTGCCAAGGCCGTCTTCGCGAATACATCGGCTCCCGCGCTCTTGCTCGACCTCGTGGATCAGCAGCATGTGCCGGCGCGCGTCGTGCGCAAGATGAAGCGCTTCCCGCACGGATGGGGAACGTTCAAGGCCGATTGGGCTCTATCCGCGCCTGTGCCGTGGAGCTGCGACGAAGCGCGACGCAGCGCCGTCGTCCATGCCGGCGACAGCCTCGACGACCTGAGCCAGTTCACCGCCGAGGTCCGCGGCGGCAACCTGCCTCACAATCCGTACCTGGTGATCGGCCAGCAGAGTCTGCTGGACCCCACCCGAGCGCCTGCCGGCGAGCAGACCTTGTGGGCATACTCGCGCGTCCCGCCCCGGATCGATGGCGGCTGGAGTCGCACCAAGGAGCGATTTCTCGACAGCGTCGAGAAACGCATCGAGGGCCTGGCACCTGGCTTTCGCGCGCTGATCAAGGCTCGGCGAGCCGTCGCACCTCCCGATCTCGAGGAAATGGACGCGAACCTCGTCGGAGGCGATCTAGGCGGAGGCTCCAACGCATGGCATCGCCAGTTCGTGTGGCGCCCAGTGTTTCCGTACTTTAACTATCGCATGCCGGTGCGTGGCCTGTACCTATGCTCCAGCTACGCGCACCCCGGCGCCGGCGTTCACGGAATGTGCGGGCACAACGCCGCGACCATCGCGTTGCGCGACCTCAGCTAAGGCGGTGCAGCCGGGCGCTAACCTGCTAGCCCAATCCAGCTGCTGACGCCGAGCACGGACAGGCTATTGAGTCCGACACCGCTGACCGGTGGCGCCCAGCTGAGCGATATTCCTGCCGATAGACCACTACCCAGTCGGGTCATACCGAAAGCCCCGACGCGCCACAGGCGCTGCCCGGTCCCCGGCCGTAGCATGTCGTCCAGCGCGACGTCCCCTTCCCACCCGACGTCCGTGACGCCGCCGGCCGTCCAAGTTGTATCAAACAGGTAGCGCGCGCTGAGCTGCAGCAGAGCACGAGGGCCAAGCTGGCGCTGCAGGCCGAGCGAAGTGTCGGCGAAACGGTATCCGCCCTCGGCTACGAAGTTCAGCTGGACGTCTGACAGCGTGCGCTGAGCGTCGACCGCCGCGGAGAGTTCGGTCGTGCCCAACCCCTCGCTCGTCGCCGTGGCCCCGACGCCGCCGACCGACGGGCCGCCCGCGCGCTCAACG
>JAUIKB010000588.1 GCA_030430975.1 Polyangia bacterium | reverse complement strand
TGCGTCGTCACGCGCAGGCTCGCTTTTGGGCGCGTCCTCGTCGGGTCGGTCGGTGTCGTCGGACTCCGTCATCGTACAAGCATGCGCACGGCCGCGGTCGGCGGCAAGCGCCGCACGCTAGTCCTTGCGGCAAGATGGGTGCTTGAGGCGGCAGGCGCTTTCACACCCTAGCTGGTACTTGAGGCGGCAGGCTTTGGCGAACAAAGCCGCTGCGGCAGCGCGGTCGAGGCGGCCGGTTTCGCCGGTCAAAAGCAGGCTCGCTTGGCCAGCGCAGCCAAGGCCGGAACCAAGCGAACAGGCGCGTTCGTAAAGCGAAGCCGCGCGGGTGAAGTCTCGAGCAGTCCCGAGCGCGGCTTGATGCATGGCGCCTGCATCGGCGCACGCGCGACCGTCGTCCAGGGCGCAGGCGGTCTCGTAGAGGCGCAGCGCTTCGGGCAGCGAGTCTGCGACGTAGCTCAGTCGCGCCGCGCCTGCGCAGCCGGCGGCGACCTTTTTCGCGCAGGCGCGATCGAACAGGGTGCGAGCTTGGTCCGGATCGGGTGTGGTTGCGGTCTCGAGCTCGGTGGCGCGCGCCACGCACGCGCTCAGGTCACCGTCCTCGCACCGCTCGGTTAGCGACGGCGATGGGGCCTCAGTTGCGGACGCCACTGGCGGCGTACCGCTATCCGCCGGGGCAGCTGCAGACGTCGCCACAGGGGCGCCGGAGCAGCTGACCAGCAGCAGTGCCGGCGCGAGTCTAGACCACCTCAAGCGGGTCGCGATCATGGGCGGACAAGAACACTACGAGCTCGTCACCGCTGGCTTGCACAATACTGTCGCGTAGCCGCGGTAGGTATCCACGCTCGGTGTTCGTGTGGTCACAGAGGATGACGCTGGAACCGTTTTGGTTCTTCTCGAGAATATCGTGGTGGCGCATCTCACCGGTGATGTAAACGTGCGGCCCGAGCATCCCCGCAAAGACAGCGCCCCCAGCTCCAGCGCACACCGCAACTTTTTCTACCTGTTTACCTCGCTTATGCTGGGGGGAGGTGGCCAAGCGAACAAAGTGCAACCCCAAGTGCTCCTTGAGTCGTTCCACGAGCAACGGCAGCTGGATCGGTTCTCTCAGTCGGATCATGCGCCCCATGCCGACCTTGGGTTTTGGTTTCGGCGACAGCGGATGGACCTCCCAGACGGGTTGATTGTGGCCGCCGACGCTTTGCAGAACCTCGGATATCGCGGCTAGCGATCGTCCGGCGCACACGAGTTCGAGCTTGGTGATTTGATGTTGCTGCAGCTGATCCGCAGCCACGGGCTGAGGGTTGTCGACGTTGTTGATGACGCCGATCGCGGCGCCGACCGTCGCGAACGAGTCGTGGGACAGACTGCCGCGCCAGCCAGCGCCGACACGTGAAAACAGCGCCGACCGGATCTTATCAACCGCCGCCGCTTGCGCATACACCACCACCTTGCAGTCTTCGGAGCGGGGCAGTTCACTCGCTAGAGTGATCGGTTTGCGTTCGCCTTCACCCAAGCCATCGGCAAGCCAGTCGTTGACTCCGCCCGGCGCAGCGTCCAGCGCGGTGTGGGGTGAGTACACGGCGATGCCGTGGCGTACGGCTCGCAGCAGCATGCGCTGTCGCCCGTCGTCGAGTCCCAGCCGTTTCAGCGGTTTGAAGATCGGCGGATGGTACGCGACCACCATGTCGGCGTTCTTGCCGATAGCCTCGTTGAGGACCGGCTCTGTCAGGTCGATGGTGAGCATGATCCTGCTGACGCGGCCGGCGCGCGCACCGTCCGGAGAGCCCGGATCCGGCGGCTCGAGCAGAAGTCCAACGTTGTCCCAGTCTTCGGCAAAGCGCGTTGGCGCGATCTGCTCAAGCAGTTCTGTTACGTGGCGCAACGGCAGTCCCATGGCCGCATCATCGTGCCGCGAGAGCGCGATTCAAGCACGAAATCTGAGCGGACCGGGTAGACTGCCGCCCGCTGTGACAGATTCCCCCATGTCGTTCGGTTCTAGGCTGCTATTCGCTTGGGGCCTGTTCTTCCGCGTTCTCTTCGACGGCCAGCTGGCTGCCCGGCTGAATCGGGCCGAATCACGAGCGAGCGATCCTCCGCAGCTCGATTCGGCACCCGACGCCGAGGTTTCCAGCGAGCCGGAAAAAGCGGCGGGCGCGTCGCCGGAGGAGCTACGGGAAGCCGAGCACTCCGGAGCGCTTCGCCTCCTTGCGATGTTCCAGAGGGAGGGACGCTTGGTCGACTTCCTTCGTCAGGATGTAGCTGCGTTCGACGATGCGGATATTGGGGCAGCGGCCCGGGTGGTCCACTCAGGGGCAAGGAAGGCGCTGAGTGACCATTGTGAGCTGGAGCGTTGCCGGTCGGAGGACGAGGGCTCAACCGTGACGGTCGCTGAAGGCTACGATCCGGCCGCCGTGAAGCTGACCGGCGAGGTCACCGGGAAGCCGCCGTTTAAGGGTGTGCTCCGGCATGGCGGGTGGCGGGCGACTTCCATCAAGCTCCCAGAGGTCGTCGGCGCGCATGACGCGCAGGTGATCGCGCCCGCCGAGGTCGAACTATGACCGAGCGCACCGTCGTCGGGATCGATCTGGGAACGACCCACACGGCGGCCGCTTTCGTCGACGATGGCGGAGCCGTTCAAACATGCGCCGTCACTCAGCTCATCAGTGCGGGGACTGTCGAACGTCAGACGCTGTTGCCGTCGTTCGTATACTTTGCGCCAGAGTCGGAGGGTACGCTCGGGCTACCGTGGGATGTGGATCGCAGCTATGCGGTCGGCGCGTATGCACGCCAACGTGCCTCGGAGGCGCCAAACCGGGTCATTTCGAGCGCGAAGAGCTGGCTGAGCCATACCGGGATCGATCGTCGCGCGCCGGTCTTGCCGCTCTCGGCGCCGGACGACGTGGAAAAGATATCGCCGGTTGAGGCATCGTGGCGCTATCTCGATCACACGGCGGAGTCGTTCACCAACGATCCGGACATGCAGATCGATCTCACCCGTGACGAGATTATCCTGACGGTGCCAGCATCGTTTGATGCGGCGGCGCGTGAGCTAACCGTGGAGGCAGCGTACGCGGCCGGTCTCGAGAATGTCACGCTTCTGGAAGAGCCCCAGGCGGCGCTCTATGCATGGATCGAGGCGACTGGAGACGCGTGGCGGTCGCATCTTCAGGTCGGTGACGTCGTGTTGGTCGTGGACGTTGGCGGTGGCACGACCGACTTCAGCGCTATCGCCGTGCTGGAGCGCGAGGGCGCGCTGGAGCTGCATCGGGTCGCTGTTGGAGATCACATCCTGCTCGGCGGCGACAACATGGATCTGGCGCTCGCGCACGTGGTGAAGCAGAAGGTCGCAGCGAGCGGCAAGGAGCTAGACGCCTGGCAGCTGCGCGCGCTGACCCACGGCGCGCGGCAGGCCAAAGAGGTGCTGCTTTCCGACGACCCGCCAGAGTCGGTGCCGATCGTGGTCCCTAGCCGCGGTTCGCAGCTGCTAGGGGGTTCGATTCGTACCGAGCTGACCAAAGACGAGGTGTTCCAGGTGCTGGTCGACGGCTTCTTTCCGGAGACGCCGAGCACAGCGCGCCCCAAGGCGCGGGCACGCACCGGCTTCACGCAGGTCGGCCTGCCGTACGCGTCGGACGCTGCGGTGACTCGCCATCTGGCAGCCTTTCTCACGAGGCAATCCGGAGCGGTTGCACGGTTGACCGGCGTCACCGCCGAGTCAAGCGCGAGCCTTCTGCGCCCGACGGCGATCCTGTTCAACGGCGGGGTGCTCAAGGCGCCGGCGATTCGCAGTCGGTTGGTGGACACGATCAACGCGTGGTTAGATGACGATGGCGCTCCGCCAGCGGCGGTACTGCCCGGCGCGGACCTGGACGTCGCGGTGGCGCGGGGCGCTGCGTATTTCGGCAATGTGCGACGCGGTCGGGGTTTGCGGATCCGTGGCGGCACGGCGCGGGCATACTACGTCGGAATCGAAAGTCCCGCGCCGGCGGTTCCGGGGCTGGAGCCACCGATTTCGGCGATGTGCGTGGCACCGTTCGGCATGGAAGAAGGAACCGAAGCTGAGCTACCACCCCACGAGCTGGGCGTGGTCGTCGGCGAGTCCGTCGAGTTCCGCTTCTTCGGATCGAGCGTGCGTAGGGACGATGCGGCCGGCGCGCAGTTAGAGGCGTGGAAAGATGGAGAACTTGAGGAACTCGCGCCGATCGAGGTGACGCTTCCGGCGGAAGGACGGCCGGAAGGCGATGTGGTTCCAGTGAGATTGCGCGCGGAGATCACGCCGATCGGTACGTTGCTGCTCGAAGCGGTACCGCTGGAGCCGGTGGCGGAAGACGAACGGTGGAAAATCGAGTTGGCTGTTCGATCTGAGACTGAGACCGAGACCGAGACCGAGAGCGGGAGCGGGAGCGGGAGCGGGAGCGGGAGCGGGAGCGGGAGCGGGAGCGGGAGCGGGAGCGGGAGCGGGAGCGGGAGCGGGGCCGAGACCTGGACCGGGACCGGGACCGGGTCGGAACGTAACGGCTAGCGCCATCGCTTCGCTCGCCGCCGGTGTGTTTCGGGGTCCGGGACCGAGTCGGAACGTAACGGCTAGCGCCATCGCTTCGCTCGCCGCCGGTGCATGCTCCGATTTATTTGGCGTCAAGAGGGTAACGGAAGCGTGG
>JAUIKB010000587.1 GCA_030430975.1 Polyangia bacterium | reverse complement strand
ACCACTTGAAATCACACGCTCGACCCCCGAAACATGTGCCACCCGCAACCGCCTGAAATCGCAGGATCGACCCCCGAAACATGTTTCAGCCGTCAGACATACCCCCCCCACCCCGCGCCAGAAAAGCCACGCAGTATTCCGGCCGTCTCTACGCACCGCCATGGTCCGGTCACAATCGAGTCACCGCCCTTTGCGGACCGTCGCACCGCACCCATACTCGATTCCCGGAGGCAAACCGCTATGAAGCGCATCCGCGGACTCACCCACCTGCTATTCGACGCCGTCGACGGAACCACCTCGCTCGTTCAGCGCACCCACGAACGCGCCGCTGAAAAGCCGCGCAAGATCCTCGAGCAGATCGACGGCGTGAGCCAAACGTCGGAGCTGGTGTTCGCCGCCGAGCGCGTCGCCTCCCGCGGTGTGTATGCGACCATCCGGCTGGTGAACCGCGGCGTGCGCGAGCTGGTGGACGTCGGCTATAAACAGCTCGCGCCTGAAGCCATCGAGCGCGAAACGCCGGCGCACTGAACGGCTTCATCGGCGACTACCTGCACGAGCGCGACAACGGCTTTGTCAACGACATGACCTTGCGCCACCAGGGCAAGGCTGTCGATCCGGAATCACTCGGGGATGTGCTGGCTGACCCGACCGGCCGGGTCGTGGTGTTCGTCCACGGCCTGTCGTGCACCGAATGGCAGTGGGGTATCTACTCCGAGCGCTTCTACGAGCGGCGAGGCGTGACGTTCGGCAAACGGCTAGCTGAAGACCTCGGCTTCACGCCGCTGTTTCTGCGGTACAACACCGGGCGTCACATCTCTGAAAACGGCCAAGATCTGAGCGCGCTGCTCGATCGCATCGTGGAACAGTATCCGGTGCCCATCGAAGAGATCGCCCTCGTCGGGCACAGCATGGGAGGCCTGGTCTCCCGCAGCGCCGCTCACTACGGAAAAGCCCACGACGCGAACTGGATCACGTCGCTCAAACACCTGTTTTGCATCGGATCACCGCACCTCGGCGCACCGCTCGAAAAGGCCACGAATGCGCTCACCTCGTTGTTGTCACAGTTCGACGTCGCCGGCACTCAGGTCCCCGCCGAGCTCCTGAACGCACGCAGCGCCGGCATCAAGGACCTGCGCTACGGATACATCGTCGACGACGAATGGCTCGATCGCGATCCGGACGCTTTCTGGGAAGACCATCGCCAAGAGATCCCGCTCGTCGATCACGTCAGCTACTATGCGATCGGCAGCAGCCTGGGCGGCACGCCGGATCATCCGGTCAGCCAGCTACTCGGCGACATGATGGTGCGGCTGCCGAGCGCCCACGGCGAGCACCCCGAGGAACACCGCCGGCTGCACTTCCACATGAAGCAGTACTTCCCGCGGGTCCAGCACCTGACGCTGATGAACCACCCCGATGTCTACGAGCAGCTCAAGACCTGGCTCGCCGGCACCGCGCCGCAGCTCGACGGCGGTCCCGCATAGCAGCCCCGATCACACCGGCGACGGCTCTTGCGCGCCGGACTCCCGGTCGAGCCACACGTCCTCCACGTCGATGCCGACGCTGGTCAGCGTCACGCGTACGTGATGGTGAAGAAACCTGAGCCCGACGCGCCGGACGCGAGGGGTCTCGGCAACGTTGATGTAAAGGGTGCCATCGCGGACCACGCGCTGGGTGCGCCGCGTGCGCATGCGGGTCCGGCGGTGCATGTGTCCGGCGATCACCAACGGTACTCGCCGGCTCTCCTTCGCACGGTCGACAGCCGTCCGAAGATCCGCGTCCCCAAAGTCGCCGCCTTCCTTCCGAAAGTCACAGCCCCAGATCGACTCGCGGTCGTCACCGAGCCCCGTCGGGCCGTTGTGCCCAAAGAACACCAAGCGCTCGGACTCGGCAGCTTCGGACAGCGCGGCCAGCTTAGCGACTGAGCTGTTCACGTCGGAGACGCCAAAGCCGCGTCGAAGATAATTCACGAACCCGATGCGTTCGCCGCCGAGCGAGTGCGGGCGTCCGGCGATCAGCGTGGCGTCGATACCACCACGCGCAACCTCGTGCCGCGAATAGCCGGCCAGCTCGCAGCCGCCGAGCACTCGCTGCAGCTTCGCGACCCGCTGACTCATGCGCCGCCCAAGTCGCGCCGCGACTGAGTCGGCGCTCGCTACTTCGGCCAGCAGCTGCCCAGCCGTTACGCCGTCGTGGTTGATGAGCAGCGCACGGGTTTGCAGAGTCGAGATACGCTCCGCTACTTCGAGGCAGCTTCGAAAACTGTAGCCTCCCAGATCGCCGACAAACAAAACCAGGTCGTATCCCGCGCCATCCAAGTGGCGAACGTCCGCGGACCCAAAGTGTCCGTGAATGTCTCCAACCACCGCCAGGCGCAGCGCCATATCCGTAGACTATAGCCGCAGAACGTTTCCGGAAGGTTCCGGGACGGTCGCGGGTTACACGGTTGACGGTCAAAACCGGACGGGTAACAACGCGATATGGTTGAGCGCTTTCCAGTACAAGCCGGCTGCGAACCCTGGTCCGCCACGGGTGACGGCGAAAACGCCCGCATCGGCATCTGCGTATTGCACGGCTTCACCGGAAATCCCCACACCTCGCGCCCCCTGGGACAAGGATTGAGTCGCCGCGGCTTCACGGTCGAAGTCCCCCGCCTACCCGGCCATGGCACTCACTGGCGGGACATGGCCGAGACGACCTACGACGACTGGCGCAACAAGGTCCGCGAAGTGCTCGACGATCTCGAACAGCGCTGTGATGCCGTGTTCTGCGCGGGCCTGTCGATGGGGGGCACGCTGGCCATCGATATGGCGTGGGAACGCACCGCCACCCTCGACGGCGCGATCCCGATCAACGCCACCGTGCTTCCGCGTGAAGGCTTCCTAGCGGCTGTCGCACCGCTGCTCGAGAAGATCATCAAGCGCGTCCCGGCCAAGGCGGCCGGCCTAGTCGAGAACGACGCCAAGAAACCGGGGGTGGACGAACACGCTTACGACATGGTGCCAACGGTCCCCGCCAACTCGTTCCTGGCCGCCGCCAAGACGCTCCACGCACGCCTCGAGGACATTCGGGTGCCGCTACTGGTCGCCTATGCTCCCGAGGACCATAGCGTGCCGTGTGAAAACTCTCGGGAAGTGATCCGTCGCGTGCCGAACGCTGAGGAGCTGATCCTCAACAATTCCTATCATCTGGCCACGGTGGACAACGACGCCGATCTGCTGGAAGAAAAGATCGCCGAGTTTGCCCTCCGACACGCCAAACCGAGCGGCTGAGTCATCACCGGAGTTGGGTGACGAGCGTGCGGACCAACCCGCTGTCCAGGCCGAAAGCGCCGAGGGCGTGGGTAAACGCGTCCCGCTGCCGCTGCTAATCGGCGGCATTGGCATTTTCGGCGTGCTTACGGTGACCGGGACGGCGCTGAGCCCAACCCTGCTCGTCGAGCAGCCGCTCGTGCTCGTCGCCATGAACCCCGTGTGGCGACATCAGATGCTCGTGTCGCCGGTGACGGACGCGCTGATCTACTTTCCGATCGTCATCGCGCGGCTGCTCATCACCGATCCTCTGTATTTTCTGCTCGGCCGCGACTACCGCGACGACGCGGTCAAGTGGATGCGCCGCCAGTCGGGCCGCAGCCTTCGTACCGTCAACTGGCTGGAGGGTGCGTTTCAAAAGGCCGGACCTCTGCTCGTGTTCTTGGCACCGGTAGGCTTGGTATGTCTGCTCGCGGGCGCCGCTCGGATGAAGGTACCTAAGTTCGCCGTGCTCAACGTGCTGGGGACGATCTTCGGCGTGACGATCGTTCGCTATTTCGGCAAGTCGCTCGAGGGCCCGATCTCGATCTTCACCGACTTCGTTTCCGAGCACAAGGCGCTGCTCACCCTCGTTACCGTGCTCTTCGTGATGGCGAGCAGCGCGATGCGCGTCAAACGCATGCCTCGCGGTTCAAGCGACTCCGATGTGGATTAGTGAATTGTTGCGTCAAACGAATGTCCAAGCCGTGGGCCAAACCGCGCCCTGCACTACGCCGTGATCGATAACGCGAAGTACCGCGCGTCATCTCGCCACGGATCGAACGTTGGCGCCGGTCCCATCAGCGCCGGTCCGGAGCGAAGAATGATGCGCGGTCCGTCCTCGACCAAGAACCGCAGCAGGTCGTGCTCGAACACGCCGCGCAGTTTCAGCGCCGCTGGATACGTCTGCCAACTGAACACCATCAGCCGCTTGGCGCCATAAACCAACAGCAGCGGCTGCGGGCGATGAGGGCGCGCAGCGATCACCCATAGCGTGATCGGCTCGAACCCATCCAGCGCCGCGGACGCCACAACGTCACCGCCCGTCGTGCCGACCAACAGCTGAGACTGTCGCAGAATGCCGACCCGCTCGGCGTCGATGTAGGCGGCGTCTTCGACGTCGTTGTCCGGCGTTGCCCACACCGGCGTCAGCCGCCGCTCTGCGACCGACAGTTGCTCGACACTGTGGCCGCCGTCACCACGCACGCACACGAGCGCATGACTGCCATCCTCGAGGAAGTTCAACGTCGGTGGCCAATGGCGTCGTTCACCCAAGTCAACGCCGCCACCGTCGATACTGATGCGCGCCGCGGGCACCGGGTGGTTCCAATGCACGTTCTCCAGGCTGAGCCACGTCGCTCGGTCAAGCGGCCCGCTCAGAAAC
>JAUIKB010000586.1 GCA_030430975.1 Polyangia bacterium | reverse complement strand
TGCCACGGTGATCGCTTTCGGCGTCGTGCTCGCCACGCTGATGGCGTTCTACTTCGTACCGCCAGCTTTCTTGCTGCTTCAGCGATCGCGCGGCCTGGCTGCGACGCCCTAAGCGCGGAGGACTCCTTTACTGCTACGTTGAACTCACACGTCGTCGGGTCACTGCCTGCCGGGACAGCGGGCGCATCGTCCGCAGCCAGCGACCTATCCGAGGCGCGCGCGGCTGTGCGGTTCGTCGTAGTTGATGTCCGGTCCGATCGGCACGATCAGTCGAGGGTTCACGCTGCGATGACTACCGAAATAGTGCTGCTTGATGTGCGGGATGTCGACGGTCTCGGCGATGCCCCGCATCTGATAGATGTCGCGGGTGTAGTCCCACAGGTTCGGATAGTCGCGCAGCCGTCGCTGGTTGCACTTGAAATGGAAGTGGTACACGGGGTCGAAGCGAACCAACGTTGTAAATAGCCTGACGTCCGCTTCGGTGAACCGTGCGCCTGCCAGATAGCGCTGCGTGCTCAGTCGCTCTTCCAGAAAGGCCATCGTTTCGAACAGCTCGCGCACGGCATCGTCGTAGGCGGCTTGCGTCGCTGCGAAGCCGCACCGGTACACGCCGTTGTTGAGCGTTGCGTAGACTCGATCATTAATCGTGTCGATCGTCGGCCGTAGCTCCTCGGGATACAGCGTCGGTACATCCCCGGCGGCGGTTACGAGCTCGTCGAACTCCGTGTCGAGCATGCGGATTATCTCCGAGGACTCGTTTGAGACGATCGTGTCGGTCTTCCGATCCCACAGCACCGGTACGGTCACACGCCCCGAGTACTCGGGCGCCGCCTGTAGGTACTTGGTGTAAAGCGGGTCGCCGCCGGGGAGGATCCAGCCGCGCTCGAGCATGAGTGGTTCAACGACCACCACGTCGATAGCTGACTCTAGGTGCTTGAGCTTCCGAACGATCAGCGTGCGGTGCGCCCAAGGGCACGCGAGGGATACGAACAGCCGATACCGCCCGATCTCCGCTGGATAGCGTTCGTCGCCGAGTGAGTTCCGGAAGCTCGCTTGCGTGCGCACGAAGGCGCCATCGTTCTCGTCTGGCTTGACGAAGTCGTCATCCCGCCATTGCCCGTCATGTAGAAACCCCATGCGAAGGTCCTGGCTCGATGTCAGTCGGATCGCAAGGGGCGTCCGAGCGACAGGTTGTTTCGCCTGGTGGTCTGCAAAGGATGTGGGCTCGCTAAGAAGCGCGCGCGAGGCGGGTGGTCAGGACCTCGCCGCCTAGCACCGAACGGGCGAGGTCTTCTGCTGGACCGCGTAGCGCGATCAAGGGGACGACGCCGGACGGGCCATGGCGCCGCTGCTGCGCCTCGATCAGATTTCGCGCCATCGCGTCGTCGCCGGCCGCACACAGCGCGTTGATGCGCGCCCAGCGATCCGTTGCGAGAGACCCTGAAGCCACGCCCCGATGTTCGAGTTGCTGCATCGCATCCGCGTCCCGCCCGCGCAGAGCCGACAGAAGCGCACGAAAACTGCGAAGGTGCGGCGTCGACACGAAATCGTGCTTCAGCGCTGTGGCGCTATCAAGCGCGGCGTCAACACCGTCGTCGTCGCCCTCGAGAAAGGCGAGCACAGCGCGAGCCCCGTAGATGCGCGTGCGTTCGGCCACGCTAGCGTCCTTGTTGTCGGGTATTTCAGCAAGCAGCGCGTCGGCTTCGGCTTGATGCCCGCCCGCGAGCAACGCGAGCGCAACCTCGGCTTGGTGGCCGCGCAGTTCGCCCAGGCCTTCGGCCGGCTTCTGCGCCTGGAGCCAGGAAAGAAGCCGGTCGACGTCGTCTTCTGCTGCGTCCGGCGACAGCGCGGCGCGCTGTAGAGGAGCGAACTCGCGACTGACCTTGGTCATGACCGCGAAACCGTACAGGAATAGCAATCCGCCACCGATTGCGACGACGTTGGTAAGCCAGGTTGGAGCGCCGAAGATCCAGGCCGTCGCGGTCGCCATCAGTAGCAGCGAGGCGCCGGCTGCGCCGACGCCGAGTTCACGTGACCATTCGCGTTCGATCAGCACTTGTGGAACGAACCGACTCGCCCAGCCAGCCGCAAACGCAACCACCGTGCAGCAAACGTAGACGGGCCAAAACTCGATCACGGTGTTCAGCTACACAATCCCGACGGCCGCGTCCAGGCATGCTGACGCGAAACTGCCCGGAAATGCGCGCAATTCTCGCGCCGTCAGCGTTCGCGCGGCGACTGCGGCCCGACCCAGCGCAGCGGGCCCAGCGCTACGCTTTCGTCCGTCGCCGCGGAGGCCGGCACGAGCGCTCTGCCTGCGCGGGTCGCCCAAAGCGCGTCCTTTGGCACCGTGGCAAGGCGTTTGCCGGAGACGAGATCGATGACGGTTTGGTGGACGAGCGCCAACGTTTCGGAGAGTCGGACCGCTTCGTCGTCGCCAGCTTGTTTGGCGAGCTGATTGCGTGTGCCGTCCGTTGTGGACCAGTACAGGGCGCCACGGCTGCGGATCAGCGCGCCTTCGCCGCGTGTTGCGAGTACCTGATCGCCGGCGCGCAGCGGAACCAGTTTCCGTGTTTGAAAGTCGACGAGCGTTGCGTTGCCGCGCGGATACAGCGGCAGCAGCCGCTCGACGGCGATCGCCGTATTCAGCCGGGCGGTGCCAAGATCGATGCCGAGCTCTTCTCGGATCCCGATGCCGACGAGCTCGAGCGGGGGGCGTCCGGGGTCCTTGGTGCAGGCTATGAGTGCGACCTCTGTCGGGTGATGGACCGCGATTACCTTCGCCTCGCAGTCCTTCGGGGCGATCTCGTGCGTGCGCCGATTCTTCCATTGTTTGAGGACGCGATCCTGATCTCGAAAAATCAGGGACTTGCCGGCGGTGGCCACCAACGTGTTCAGCACCACTCCCGGTTTGCCGTTCACAGGCACTGCTCTGAGCGTCACCTTGTCGCCGCGATCGAGGAACTCCGGAAACGCGGTGCCGGGCTGAGCGCACGGCATGCGGCCCTTTGCGACCGGGCGTGGCCAGTCGAGCCGACCGTTGCCGTTAGTGTCGTCGATCAGCATCGCTTGTAGCAGCCAGTCGCCGGCGCGTTCGGAGCGATAGATCTCTCCGGGGGTCGCGGCGCCGGTGACGGTCTTGCCGGTCTGGAGATCGAGTACAACCGAACGCGTCTTGATGCCTTTGCCCCTGAGATACACCGCGCTTCCGAACCCAAACGTCAGCGCTCGGTGCGCCTCGTATGGATGCGAGGGCGTACGCACGTCGGCCCCGTTGCTCGACAAGTCACGGAGCGTGTGGGTTTGCGTGTCGCGTAGCCACAGCTTTCCTTCCTGCACGTACGCGATGTGGCGGCCCTCGTCGGTGCTGCCGATCCAGGCGTCGAGGGCATGCTCGGCGCCGGTCTCGTCAACCAGATACGGAAAGAGGGTGTCGCCGCCCGCCGGTTTCGTGTGAGCCTCCCAGGTAGCGATCCTACCGTTGCCGTCGGTGTCGGTTCGCGCCTCGCATTTGGCGATCCAGGTGCCCTTCGGAGAGGCGGCCAAGAGCATGGTCGGCGTACCCGGGGGCGCAGCAGCGACCGGTTTCGGCGGCGTAGCGCTCGCGCTGGGTGGGGCCGGTGCACTTGCGGATGCCGTCGGTGCGGTTGCCGTCGGGCTGGGCGGACCGTCCGGTTGCACGGTGGCGCCGCTACAACCGGCGAGGACAGCCGTGATCATCGCCGTCGCGGTTCGCACAACTCTGGCGTTGTAGCGGAACTGCGGTGTGTCGCGGTAGAGTTGTTCGATGCGGCGTCGCGAATTCCTTTGGACATCGACGGTTACAACCCTTGGCTTGGCGACCGGCGGCTTGCTTGCGGGTTGCGGCAGCCGCGGGAGCGTTACGCTGACCGCGTCGCTACAGGCGATTCAGCTGAGCGTCGCGAAAAAGACGCTTGGCACGGTGCTGTCTGGCAGCTTCGAGGTCTTTCTCGAAGTCGGCCCCGAAGCGACCGACAGCAGCACCGTCACGCTGCAGAGCTTTTCGATCGTTACTGCTAAGGAGGGCACGCAGCTAGTGCCGACCCTCGCCGCTAAGCCTGATGGAGCCACGTTTCCGCTGCGCGTCGAAGTGGGCCAGACTCGCGAAGTAAAGCTGGTGCTCGACGAGTCGAAGCTGCTTGAGGCGAGCGTTGCTGACGCGCTGTGCGCGGATTCGCTCAAGCTGGTCGGAGCGATCACGGACACGCTCAATAGCGGCAAGACGACGCAGCTCGACGAGCCGTTCAAGCTTGGCGGTTGCTAGTCCCACGAACGGTCGCGACGCTTCCGTAGAAACTTCTGCCCCATCGGCGTGATGCTATCCTGCGCCGGGATGGCGGGATGCGAGACACGCTGAGGATCGCGACGTTGGTTCGGCTGGTGTTCCTGGCGTCACTCGGAACGATCGCAGCGTCTGCGGTGCGTGCCGTGCATGTCATGGTTTCGGGAGTACCCCCGAAGTACTTCATGGGCGCGTTCATGGCGTCGAGCGCAAGTGTCCGCGGATGGATTCAGCATGCGCTGGGAAGCGTGTGGGAACTCGTGATCTTGGGCGTATTCGTTCTGTGGCTGCGGGCGGCCTATTCGACGCTGCCCAGCTACGGCGTCAAGCCCAAGCGGCCTCGCTACATGGCATGGCTTGGCTTTCTGATCCC
>JAUIKB010000585.1 GCA_030430975.1 Polyangia bacterium | reverse complement strand
CAAACCTACCGAGGTCCGGTGAACCAGTTTACGCGTCCCCCCAGTTCACTCGCGCAAACACTCCGCCAGTTCCGTCAGCGCCCGGTCGGCGTGCACGAGCCCGTCACGGATCGCTTCGCCTTCGTCCGCACGTCGCGTTAGACGCATATCAGGCGTCAGGCGATAGCGCTCCGGATGTTTCGACACTAGCTGCATGATCTTCTGGGGATCGAGCGGCGTGTCTTCACGCAGGTGCAGCGTCACCGTCTTGCCGCTCGACTCGCAGCCGAGCGCGCGCAGTCGCCGCAGCTCGGTTTTCAGTCGCATCAGTTCGACGAACGCGCGCGCTTGCGGTGGTGGCCGGCCGAAGCGCTCCTCCATCTCGACGCCTAGGTCGTCGACTTCTGCGGGATCGGTGGCGCTCGCGAGGCGCTTGTACAGCGATAGTCGCACGCCGACTTCGTCGATGTACGCTTCAGGCAGCAACGCGTCGACGTCGAAGCTGAGTTCCGGATCGACATCGTGCACAACGGTTTCGCCCTGCAGCTCTCGGGTCGCTTCTTCGAGCATCTGGCAAAAAAGTTCGAACCCAACCGTCGCAACCGAGCCGCTCTGCTGTCCGCCGAGCACATCGCCCGCGCCGCGCAGCTCCATGTCCAGACTGGCGATGTGGAAGCCGGAACCAAGCTCCGAGTAGCGCTCCAGCGCATCGATACGGCTCTTGGCGTCACCCGACAGCTTCGCGTCACTCGGCACCAGTAGATAGCAGTACGCTCGCTCACTCGATCGGCCGACGCGGCCGCGCAGCTGGTACAGCTGCGCCAGGCCGAACAGGTCCGCCCGGTCGATGATCATGGTGTTGGCGCGCGGAATATCCAGGCCGCTTTCGACGATCGCGGTTGCGACAAGCACGTCGAACTCGCCCTCGACGAACTGCACCATCGTCTTTTCGAGCGCGGCCTCGGTCATCTGGCCGTGGCCGACCACGACCCGCGCATCGGGCACAAGCGACTGCACTCGCGCGGCGCGCTCGTAGATGCTCTCAACGCGGTTGTAGACGTAGAACACCTGCCCGCCGCGAGCGAGCTCGGACTCTATCGCCTCTTTGACCAGCTTTTCGTCGAAGCGCGACGTGATGGTGCGGATAGCTCGCCGGTCGACGGGTGGGGTCGTGATGACGGACATGTCGCGAAGGCCGCCCACCGCCAGCTGCAGCGTGCGCGGGATCGGCGTGGCAGAGAGCGTCAGCACATCGACGGTCGTCTTGAGCTGCTTGATGCGCTCCTTGTGGGTGACGCCAAAGCGTTGTTCCTCGTCGACGACTAGCAGCCCCAGATTCTTGAAATGGACGTCCTTGCTCAGCATCCGGTGGGTACCGACGACCACGTCGCACAGACCACTCTTGAGGCGTTTGACGGTTTCGGATTGTTGCTTCTTCTTCGCGAACCGGCTGAGCAGTCCAACCTCGAACGAGTACTCGCGCAATCGACCCTGAAACGTTTGGTAGTGCTGTTGCGCGAGCACCGTCGTCGGGCACAGCAGCGCCACCTGCTGGCCGTTCATGACGGTTCGAAACGCCGCCCGCATCGCGACTTCGGTTTTGCCGAAGCCGACGTCGCCGCACACAAGGCGATCCATCACGCGCGCTTGCTCTTGGTCGCTGAGCACGTCGGCGATCGCGGCCGCTTGGTCCGGCGTCTCTTCGAACGGGAACGTGGCCTCGAACGCTGCGTAGTCGTCATCCCGCGGGGGGAGTGGCGTCTTTTCGATCGCGTTGCGCTCGGCGTAGAGCTTGAGCAGCTCGTCGGCCATCTCGCGCACCTTGCGCTGGACCTTGGACTTCTTTTTCGCGAAGGTAACGCCGCCGAGTCGGTCGATGCGCGGAGTCGCGTCGCCGCCAGAGTACTTCTGCAGCTGGTTGAGTCGATAGACGGGTAAGAACAGCTTGTCGCCGCCGCCGTACTCCACCACCAGCAGATCGATTGTCAGGTCGCCGACCTGCTTGTGCTCCAGCCCCTGGTAGCGGCCGATGCCGTGCTCGATGTGCACGACGAAATCGCCGACCTGCAGCGCGCGCAGATCTTCGAGTAGCGCCTTGGTCGACCGGGCCTTCTTCGTCCGCCTCTTGGCGCGCTGGCCGAAGATGTCCTCTTCGGTGACGAGCGCGAGCTGCTCGAGCGGGGCGATCACGCCGCGGTTCAGGCCGCCCTGCAGCATCTGCACGGCTTCGGGACCCGCCCCATCCGCGAGGCTGGTCTCGATCCCGTGATGGGAGAGCAGCGTGCCGATGCGCTCGAGCTGCGTGTCGGTGCGCGCGGTGATGCCGATCGTTAGGCCGGCGTCACTCCAGGCTCGCAGTCGAGCGTTCAGCGGTTCGAGCGCGCTCTGACTGCCGGCGGCTCGCGCGGTCTTGGCAGCGCGGGTCAGGTCGGTCTGGTCGTGGCAAGCGAGCGTTGGCGCGTCGATCGGCGTCGAAGCCAGACGCGCCAGAAGCGACGCACCTGCACTGCCCGCAAGTCCCCTGGCGCTGCAGGCGAGGATGGGGTGCGCGGCCAGCCGGGTCTCGAACTCCGCGGGCGTGTTGTATAGATCGTCGAGGGGAAAGTGCGGCGTTTCTTCGAGTGTGCGTAGGGTCTCCTGAGCGGTCTCCAGTTCAGTGTTGATCGCCTCGCGAACAGCGGCCGGGTCCTCGACGATGATCGCGCAATTATCGGGAAGATAATCGAATAGCGAGACCAGTTCGCCAAACGCCGGAAGGAATCCGTCGGCTGAGAAGAAGCTCGTCCCGGTGGCCACGTCCTCGATGAACTGGCGCGCCTTGGTGCTAGGCGTGTTCGCGATGTCGCACAGGGACCGAAGCACGTCGCGCGCCCGCGAGGACGCTTCCGGGGACGTGATCAGCTCGCGCGCGGGGGGGATGACCACGCTATCGACCGCCTCGAGCGTGCGCTGCGTGTCGCCGTCGAACTCTTTCAGTGTGACGATCTCGTCGCCGAACAGCTCGATCCGAACCGGTGCGGGCCGCCCAGCGGGCCAAACGTCGAAGAGGCCGCCACGGACAGCGAAGCTACCGCCGTCTTCCACGACGGGTACGCGCCGGTAGCCGGCTTCGGTCAGGGTTGCGCTGGCCGTGGTCGGATCCAGTTCGCCGCCGATCGCGATCGTGAGCGCGTGAGCGACGAGCGTGGCCGGCTGGACCAACTTGCGTACCAGCGCGAGCGCTGACACCGATGCGACTCGATAGCTATCCGGGTGAGCGAGCTGGTGCAGAGCGCTGGCTCGGGCCATGGCGGCGCGGCGATCGGAATGCAGATCCGAATACGGGCTGCGCTCGCTCGGCACGTAGTGCACGACGTCGTGGAGCAGCGGCGACAACCCGATCGCGTTACCGCCATGCATGAGAAAGCGCACGTCGGCGGCCACCACCGCAGCCGTTTCGACGGTCGGACTGACATACAGGACGTGTCGATCGTGCTGTTCCACAATCGCGCGAGCGAGCAGCGCCCCTGCGGAGCCTTCGACGCCGACGATGTGCTGCAGGCCGTCGAGCCTGGCCGTTGCGGTCTGCGCGGTGAGCACCTGCCGATCGGTGGGCAACGAGAGCGGCGCCTCGACGTCGTCGATGAAGGTCGGCTCCGTCACGGCGGATGCTTAGTGCTGCTGCCGAGCGACGTCGACCACGCAGGTGTGGCCCACGTGTTCGTTACGGTTTTTGACGCCAGAAAGAAACTCGAAATTGGGGGCAACCCACTGTGCGAGCTGTCGATACGGGGGTCTGCTAACCTCGACGAATGGAGCGGAAAGTGAGTGAGACGGACGGGTCCATGATCCGCAGGCCGCCGAGCGTCGATGAACTGATCACGGACGACGGGGAGCCCATGGAGAGCCAGCGCCACTGCGACCAGATGCTCCATTTGATCGAGAGCTTGAAACTGGCCTGGCGGGACCGCGATGACTTCTACACCGCGGGCAACATGTTCTTGTATTTCAGCGAGACGCAGTCCAAGAACAACGACTTTCGCGGTCCGGATTTCTTTGTGGTTTTGAACACCACGAATCGTGAGCGCAAAGCGTGGGTCGTGTGGGAAGAGAACGGCCAAACGCCCGACGTCGTGGTCGAGTTACTCAGCGACAGCACTCGCCACGTAGACAAAACGGACAAGAAGCGCATCTATGGTCGCGTGCTGCGGGTGCCGGAGTACTTCTGGTTCGATCCGCACTCCGGTGAGTTCGCTGGGTTCACACTCAACGTGCAAACGAGCGAGTACGAACCCAAGAAGCCGAACGCCAAGGGCTGGCTGCGCTCGGATCGCCTCGGCATGTTTCTCGGCAAGGTGCCGGGCACGCTGGGCGGCGTGACGGCTGACTGGCTTCGGTTGATTCAAGACGATGGTACCGTCGCTCCTGTCGGGCTAGAGATCGCCCAGCTTGCCGACGAAGCCTCTGCGCGTGCCGACGAAGCCTCTGCGCGTGCCGACGAAGCCTCTGCACGTGCCGACGAAGCTCAGCGCGAACTCGCCCGCCTCCGAGCGAAGCTTGCGGAAGCCGGCGTGGACCCGGACGACTAGCTTTGCCGTGCACGAGCGCTGCGTCTACGTAGCGTTGTTTGACGCGCTCGCTAGCTCATCGGTTGGGATGCCGTGACTTCGGAGCGTGAGTTGGCGAAGTTCATCGGGGGCGAGTTCGACAGGCGACGTTAGGTTGATGCC
>JAUIKB010000584.1 GCA_030430975.1 Polyangia bacterium | reverse complement strand
TTCGTCCGCATCGCAGATCTGTTGGACACACGGATCGCACGTCGATGACAACGCCACACCGGCATCGCACTTATCGTGAGCGCACGCGCACCCGTTATCCACTACGCCATCGCAGTCGTTGTCCAGCACGTCCCCGCACACCTCTGCTTGCGCGGTCGCGTTTGATCGACACTCGAGGACCGAACCGACGCACACCAGCGTGCCCGCCTTGCAGACGCCAGCCTCGGACGTCTGACAAGCCTCGCCCTCGCCATCGCAAACAACGTCTGGCGTCAGCGTCAACTCCAGCGCAAACCCTGCCCCGGCGCCACCATTATCCACGATAATATAATTCTGAGTCGCCTCAACGACGGCATGCTCGATCGTTGCGATTCCGTCTGCAACGTTCGAGCACTGTAGTTCGGTTCCCGTGGCGCACGCACCCACGCGTGAGTAGAGAGCGCCATCCGCCGCCTTCAGAACAGAACGCAAGCTGCCGTTCACTGCCGGTTGCACGCGATAGACGATGTCGTTCCCGCTACTGCCGCACGAGCCTGTGTAGTCTGCGCTCGCGGATGTTAGCGAGCCCGTCAAGATCCTGGTCGGCCCGGGCGCCAAGTCTATTACTATGCCGGGGCATCGGCTGCCCGCTGCGGCGATGACCTGGCAGTCCGTGTCACAGCCATCGCCATTGTCAAAATTGCCATCGTCACACGTCTCACCGGCTTGGGCGTGCAGGATCCCATCGCCGCACCGAGCTTGACGGCACTGATTGGTGCAGCCGTCCTCATCGACGGCATTGCCGTCGTCACATTGCTCTCCCAGATCGACCGTTCCGTCACCACACGTCGATTGCAGCATTCCAGCCGTGCCGGCTCCACCGGAGCCCCCGACCCCGCCGAATCCGCCGCCCGCACCGGGCGCGCACGGCGAACAGGGAGACAGGCCTCGACCGTCGCCTTTGCAGATCTGCCAGCCAAACCCACCGGCTGGGCACTCGCATGCCGTTACGGCTCGGGGTTGGCATTCGTTGGCTGCTTCGCCCGAACTGGCGGAGCAAGGACGCCGCCTGTAACCGTTTTACATTCACGCCCGGATTCATCGCCGCCGCGGGATACGGCGGTTCCGTTGGCACACAGCAAGCGTTCATGAGTCAGAGTGCCATCGACGCCATCGAGAGCTTGGTGAACCCCAATCTGTCGACGCTGATTCCGATGATCCCCGGCGTGACTGACCCAGTGTACGACGGGACGTTAGCCACGGTCTATTTCGACGGCGCCACGCTACCGGGTCAAGACGGAAACCCCGGATCATTGAAGCTCGAACTCGAGACGCAAGAGAACAATCGAATCAAGTTTACGTTCTGGGCCGTTGACGGCGTCGCCAAGGGCTTTGCTCGGGTCGATCTGCCACTGAGTGCACCCAAGGATACCGTTGTCACGATCCACGACTTGGTGCTGACAGGCGAATTCGCAATTAACGGTCTGGAAATGACTGTGGAGAACGCGGCCGTTTCGGAAAGCAAAATCGAATTCAGCATCAACAACTTCCCCGACGCCGCTGGTAAACCTTTTAAGAACCAAGTGCGAGACGGCATCGTGCTCGGCGTAAACAGCGCCGTGGGGCCGCTGCTAACCGATATTCTCAAGGGAGTCGGCGGTAGTTTCTCGATTCCCGGGGTGCTGGGAACCGCACCCACCAGCGTCCAGTACGACCTATCGAACATCGCGACGAGCACTCAGGGCCTTACCGCGACCATCAGCACGGACATGCAAGGTGCGTCGAGCGGGGCGGGCCTGGAGCGCCAAACTATCCCGCCAGCAAGGCGACGGCTCCGGAATCGGGCGGGTACTTCAACGCGATACTCAGCTACGACGTGGCCAACCAGATGTTCTACGGCGTCTGGGCAGCAGGCGCGATGAACTACGCGTTTCCGCCCAGCACATTCCAAAACGCTTTGAACGCAGTGCCCGAACTGGCGGCCCTGTCGCCGTCGCTACAGGTCACCGTCGAAACCACGCTACCTCCGGTAGTTGGACCGGGCGACAACGGCACGGCCCGCCTGGGCGTGGGCGGCGTTCAAGTCATCGCCCGACTGGACAGCGCTGTGCTGACGGCTCGCATCGATGCAACGATCGGCGCTACAGCCGGGCTTGAGGTAGGGTACAACGGCATCGAGCTGCAGCCCGCCGTCTCGATCGAGTCGTTTCACACCGACCTAACCGTCGCAGGAGCCAGCGGCCTGAAAACAGAGACCATCGAGAAACTGCTAGCGGAGATGGTTTTGCCGATCGCCAAGAAGTACGCCAGCGAGCTGGGTGGGTACCCCGTGCCATCGTTCGCGTTGACGGCTGTCGGATTTCCCGACAAGCAACTCAAACTCTCAAGCACTTCGGTCCAGGCTGGCCCGGACGGTTTCGTGCTGCTCGCAACGCCGATCGTCGAGTAGGCCATCGACCGAGCAACGCCGCTGCAGCCAGTGGCCCCGGTTACCCAAACAGGTCGACTAGCGTTTGCCACATAGCTGCATCTCCCGTGCGCGATCCGCCGCGCTCGCCTGACCGGCCGCATCCTTCGCCAGCACCAGCGACCGTTGGTAACCACACGCACTCGTCGGATCGCGCTTAATCAGCTCCGCATAAATCGCCACTGCTTCTCGCCACTTGCCGCCATCAGCGTAGACCTGGGCCAGGTTCGCGAGCATCTTGAGCGTCCCGCGCTGACTGCTACCTACGTCTCCCGACAGGAGTTTGAAGAAGGCGTAGGCCTTCGTCGGCGCGCCCGCCTTGGCGTATACCGGCACGAGATCCCGACGGGCCGCGCTAGCAAGGCTCGCGGCGTTAGGCGCGGCAGGGTACTTCGCACTGAAACTGATGACGTCTGAGAAGTGCTTGAGCGCTCGGGCGTTGTTGCCGCTGTTGGTGTGTACCCACCCTAGCTTGTAGTGAGCGTATTGATATACCGGGTTATGAGGCGGCGGATACTTCGTCACCTGCTCGTACGACGACTGAGCGAGCTGCCACTTAGCCGGATCGCTCGCCGCGTCCTCGAAGAACATCTCGCCGAACGTGAGGTATGCGCGCGGGATCAGCTTCGACTTTGGATGACGTTGGATCAGCGACAAGAGCAGCTTCCGCGCCTTGGGTCGATCGCTAGCCTGCATCGCATCTTGAGCGTCTCGAAACAGATCGTAGTCTGGACCGGAGCCGTCGACTTCTGGCGGGGCTGACGCGGACGCGTGTTCGGCCGG
This sequence comes from Polyangia bacterium, assembly GCA_030430975.1. Taxonomy (GTDB): domain Bacteria; phylum Myxococcota_A; class Polyangia; order Polyangiales; family Polyangiaceae; genus JAUIKB01. The sequence continues at coordinate 1,468 of JAUIKB010000584.1, read as the reverse complement.
CGCGACCGAAGTCGGCTCGTCCGCTGGCGGCTCGTCCGCTGGCGGCTCGTCCGCCACATCGGCGACAGGCGCCGGTACGTCGACAGTCGACGGCGCGGTTGAGGAACTCGTGGCCGGCGGCGTCGAACCGGACCCGCTGCAGCCGCATACCAGTGGAACGACAACGTAACCAGACCAGCGCATGCCGATAGATACCACGACGCCCGGCAGCGAGCGGCCCCCGGCTCGTGCGCTCCATCGCTGGCTATGACGAACCGCCCTCGACGCGTCAACTGCAGCGTCACCGCGCAGGCGGGGAGTGGCACCAAGCAGCGCCTCAGCGGGCAGCGCGCTAGCACTCATGTTGTCGGCGCGAGCGTGCCCATCCGGCCATCTCGGTAGTCCTGCATGGCCTGCGCGATTTCGGCGCGCGTATTCATCACGAACGGGCCCTGCGCAACGACCGGCTCGCCCAGTGGCTCCCCGCTGAGGACCAGCACCCGCGCATTGGCCTTGGCCGAAAGCTGAACGCCGCCCGGTTTACTCCTGTCGAGGACGGCGAGGTCGCCCGACTTGAGGGAGCGGGCGCTTTGCGAAACGACTTGGCCCCCCAAAACAAACACCAAGATGGTTCGACCGACGGGCAGCTCGAACGAAGCGCTGCTGCCCTTCGGCAAGTCCATGTCAAACAGCGTGATCGGAGAGTGCGTCTTTGCCGGTCCAGATTTACCCTGGAGGGTGCCAGCGATCAGTCGGCCCGACGCTTTTCCGAATTCGAGCCGAGGGAACGTCTGACCTTTTAACTCTTGGTAACGTGGCGTGGTCATCTTGAGGCGCGCGGGCAAATTCACCCAGAGCTGCACCATCTCGAACACACCTCCGGCTTGAGTGAACCGCTTCGACTGCATTTCCTCGTGGACGACGCCAGACGCGGCGGTCATCCACTGCACATCGCCCGCGCCGATCGTCCCGCCGCCGCCATGCGAGTCGCGATGATCGACTTCGCCTTGGTAAGCGAATGTGACCGTCTCAAAGCCACGATGCGGATGCTCTCTCACGCCGCGCGGCTTGGCGGCGCCCGGGAAGTGACGCGGAGCTGCGTGGTCCATAAGGATGAACGGACTCAGGACTTGGGCGTCGAGCTGGCGCGGCGAGAAGATCGTGCTGACGTGGAAGCCGTCCCCTACCCAGTGCTTCTGCCCGGCTGAACGGACCAGTGCGATCGGTTTCAGCAAAGCGGACACCGACTCGCCCTCGGGAGCTCTTTCGCGCGTGGTCAAGGGCTTGGCACTCCGCCCGCAGCCACCGATACCGACGCTAGCGACGGCGGCGACGAACTTGCGACGGGTGGCCTTGGGCGAGTTGGGACGGGTCATGACACAACACCCTAGCACTCCCCCAATTCACGGCCTGTTTCGATCCACGGCTAGCCGCATGAACCGGCAGTTTCGATCAGCGTCACGTCGTACGAACACAGAACCCTGGGTCG
>JAUIKB010000583.1 GCA_030430975.1 Polyangia bacterium | reverse complement strand
AGAGCATCAAAGGCGGGCGCGGCGCCATGCCGGCGTTCGGCCCGACGCTCACGGACGGAGATCTCGATGCCGTGTTGCTGTTCATCAAAACGCTGCCCGCACGCTAACGCTGGAGCAGATACCCCACGAGCGGAATCGCCAAACACACGACCGCGAACGCCAACCAGCCCAGTCGGCTGCGCATCCGACGGCTTAACCGCTCGTTGCGACGAGTGCCCCGAAAACGAGGACGAGGTACGGCATCGACGCAAAGAATGTTCGCCGCGCCCATTTCTGGCCAGCGACATCGCCTTGCGAGCGCGGATGCAAGCCCCAGAGGCTCAACGCTAAGAATGGCAGGCCGGTCAGCAACGCGATGACGACGTATAGCGGCGTCGCGAAGCCGAACGCCAGCGGAGCCAGCGTGACCGCACACAACACGGCGGCGTAGAACGCGACGAACCGACGCGCGCCTTGGTCACCCCTAGCCACGCTGACGACCTGCAGCCCCGCTCGCGCGTACTCCTCGCGGCGAAAGATCGTGATCGCTGCAAAGTGGGGCAGCTGCCAGATGAACAGGATCGCGAACAGCGCAAGCCCTTCCCAGGCGATAGTCCCGGTGAGCGCCGCATACCCGATCAGCGGTGGCATCGCTCCCGGCACCGCACCGACATGCAGCGCGTACGGTGTCACCGGCTTGAGCGGGGTGTAGACCAGCACGTAGCTGAGCAGCGCGATCGCAGCCAGTAGACCGGTCAACGGATTAACCAGGAATGTCAGCATGACGAGGCCGATCAGCCCTATTGCCACGCCAAAAATCAAAGCGACCTCCGGCGCCAACCGACCGCTCGGTAGCGGCCGGGCGCGCGTCCGCGTCATCAGCGCGTCAACATCGCGCTCCAAGTACATGTTCAGCGCGTTCGCGGACCCGACGACCAGGGCGGTTCCGACAACACCCAAGACCAAGGGCAAAACCGCCGGCACGCCCGGCGCCATGACCGCGCCGCATGCCGTGGTGATCAGGACCATGCGCGTAATCGACGGCTTCGTCAGCTGCACCAAAGCGGAAATCGTTCCGCTCGACGCGCGTGCCTGTGGGTGAACGTGTGTGGAAGCCATGCCGATAGTGCCTGCAAACTCGGCGTTCGAGACTCGCCAAGCTGCGGGGCACAGGGTGCATAGTGCGTAGCAGCGCGAGTGGAAAGCTGGATCCGTCTCACTGCGACGATTCGACCCGCCGACGAGTCGTGAGCCGCGCTACCGTGCGTCGATGAGCTGGATTCGATGGTCTGCGGGACTCGGCGCCGCCGGAGTGCTCCTGGGGGCGTTCGGTGCACATGCGCTCAGGGGAAGCGTTTCCGAGCGGCTCCTCGCCGCCTACCAGACCGGCGTCTTGTACCACTTGGTTCATGCCGTCGCCCTGCTGGCGCTGGCGCTGCACGGCACCAGGACGGAGCGCCCGATCAAGACGCCGGCGATGCTGTTCTCTGCGGGGATCCTGCTGTTCAGCGGATCGCTGTACGCGATGGCCGCGACTGGCTTCACACGACTAGGGGCAGTAACGCCGATCGGCGGACTGCTTTTGGTCGCGGGCTGGATCGCCTTGGCGTGGCGGCTCGGCTAGTCCGTCGGGTCTAGGCCTCGTCTTCCTCTGTTACGGCGGACTTTTTGGAGGATTTCACGCGCTTCTTCGACTCGAGCTGCTTGGAGTCTTCCGAGGTGGGCTCGTCGTCGTCTCCGTTGATACCCTTTTTGAAGTTCTTGATGCCTTCGCCGAGACCTTTTCCAATGTCTCCCAGTCGGCTGGCGCCGAAGAGCAACAGAATCAGAATGACGACGACTGCGATCTGGATTGGGCTCGGTGACATCGTAGACCTCCACGACGCTAGCTGGCGCCGTACTGAGAACCGCTGCGTAGCACTACTCGCGCGAAATCACTACTTTCGCCATGCGCGGCGCCCAGCCCGTCGACCTGCCCAGGCCGCGGCGTACAGGGCCGCCGACACGCACACGGCGGCCAGTGGGACCCCCGCGTAGAGCAAACTGCCAGCGCCCGCGCGATCGAGCGCGTGCAGACATCCCAGCGCGGCTACCGGCCCACCCGCGGCAAGCCCCACGGCCGCGAGTTGGTGCCTGATGCGCAGCGTCCAGGTCGCGAGCAGCGCGACGAAGAACGCGCCGGCGCTTGCCGCTCCGACCACCAACGCGCGCGGCAAGGTTCGCAAAGGTGAACCGCTGCCGAGCGCCGGCAAGCCCCGAATGGTCGCCCGGTTTGCTTTCACGGCAATAGCTGGCACGGAGCCGCTCCTGGGCGTGGCAACGGCTAGATGTTCCGCGCGAATCGTCGCAACTCGATCGTCGAACGTGACCCTCGAGGCGCTGAGCCAAGCCTTCTTTTGACCCGGCACTCTGCCGACGACCCGCGGCGGACGGTCGGGAAAACAGATCCACGTGAGCTTCAGCATCGGTACTGCAAGCGCGCGCGGCTGTTTGACGGTCGCACATGCCTGGCGTCCCTGATCGACGAGATCTTGGGCGAACCGACCCGGGTGACGCGCGTCCTCACCCCACATCACTGCCAGCAGAATGCTGACCAAGCACGCGCCAGCGACGACGGGCGCCGCCGTGACGGCCACGCGGGCGGGACGGACTCCCAGCGCGGCAAGCGCCTGGCGCTCGCCCATATCTGCGGCGGCCGCCATTGCCGTACCGGCGGCCAGCGGCGCACCGATGAGCCACGCGGTTTCGGTGGTCACCGCCGCCAGCGCCCTAACAAACGGCAGCGCTACCCGAAGCGGCACGTTCTCGGCTACCAACCAGGGCAGCAGGCGTACTAGCCCGGCCAGTACGCCAAGCGTGGCCAACCCCAGCAGCACCCAGCTCAAGTGCCGAATCAGCCGGGTTCGCAGCGCTTTCACGGCCCGCACCCTACGCCAAGCTCGCTACGGACTGAATTATCGCGCACCACAACGCTACTAACCGTCCGGCGCCCACACCGCGCCTCTCCGTAGCCGTAATTCTCGGGATTCCTTCAGCATTTCAGGTACGCCGAAAAATCCGAACGGCGTCACTCACGAATCTGGCGTCAAGGGCTTTGCGGCACCAAACCAAGTGATATGCTCCCCGTCCCGGGGGTCGCCCCCGGAGCGTTGTTAACCTCGACTGACGAGGGTATGGACACAGGCTCGATGACCGTTTTTCAGACTATTGGACGAACTACACGCTTTGCTTTGCCCGCCCTCGCGCTGGGCGCTGCAACATTTGCAGCCACTTCGACGGCGAGCGCTCAAGAGGTTTCCCCCACAGGAAAAGGCATTACCGGCGGAGCGCTTCTCGGCGCCGAAGCCGTGATGCTCGTAGAAGCAGCCCTCGATGTGAAGCCTGCCTGGGCGTACCTGGTTGGCGGCGCTGTCGGCGGCATCGGCGGTGGCGTGGGCGGCTACTTCGTAGAGCAGGGAAGCTCGGCACGGCCGTCGCTCCTGCTGCTCGCGGGCGGCATCGTCCTAGCGATTCCAACGACCGTCGCAGTGTTGAGCGTGACGAGTTACGATCCGCCGGCGGACTATACCGAAGACAGCGGACCGGACGCAGACGAGCCGGTCGCCGATCCGCCGCAGCCGGGTGGCACCGCGGCGCAACCGACGGCAAAAGCAAAGAAGCCGAAGCAGCAGCGTCGGCGTCGAGTGGCCAAGCGCAAGCGCAAGAAGCTGCCACAACCGACGCTTCATGCTGAGCGAAGCCCGGCGCTTGTTGGATTGAGCCGAGGGTACTTGAGCCTCTCGGTGCCGAGCGTCAGCGTTCACGACGTCTACACCGAGAAGGAACGACTCCAGTTCGGTCTGAAGCGCGTACGCGAGCTTCGCGTCCCGGTGTTGAACTTCACGTTCTAACGATCGAACGCACGATTCGAACGATGCAGGGGCCAAGCGGTCCCAGCCAGTCCCAGCCCACGCTGTGGACGCGCCGGCGCCTTGGGCGCCGGTGGTCGTTTGTGGGCAAACCCGGTTGACTACACAGGCGCTCGACATCCACGCAGGTGTGACATTGTGCGAGCGCGACGCTCGAACGCTGCAGGTGCAGAACGCTTTGCGATCCAAGCGCTCGGTCCGGTAGTCTGACCCCTTCCCCTTCTCCCCTAGACCGTCCTCAGCGTACATGGCCCAACCACCGCGACGTCCAGCCGCCCGCAAGCGAAACGACGACCCGTCTCTCAACAAAGTAATCGCAGGCAGGTACCGCCTGGAAAGCCGAATCGGCGAAGGGGGGATGGGCATTGTCTATCGAGCACGCCACGTGCTCATCGACCGAGTCGTGGCGGTGAAGCTCATTCGACCTGACCTGCGCGGGGAAACTCACCTGCGCGCTTGGATGCTGCGCGAGGCCCGCGCAGCGAACCGCGTCGACCACGCACACATCATCGACATTCACGACATTGGAGAGACCGATGACGGTGAGCTGTACCTGGTCATGGAGTACTTGGTCGGGACGCCGCTCTCGCAGGAGGTCAGCCGTGGCTCGATGCCGATCCAGCGCGCCGTCGACATCTTAGAGCAGATGGGAGCCGCTCTCGCGCGCGCACACGACCTTGGCGTCGTGCACCGCGACCTGAAGAGCGACAACATCCTGGTCACTGCGCGCGGCGGCCGCAAAGACTACGTGAAGATTCTGGACTTCGGCCTGGCTGCGCTCGCGCACGACCCTCGTTTGGCCCCAAAGGGT
>JAUIKB010000582.1 GCA_030430975.1 Polyangia bacterium | reverse complement strand
ACGCGGCATCAGCGGCCAGTTCAGCGGCCACTCGAACCCCCGCTCGCCTGGCGTGAGGACCCGCAGCTTCATCGAACACCTGCTCGCGTTCGAGCTGACGGAGGCGCTTCAGCTGGGCCGCTGCCCGTTTGTCTCCGCGGCGCCGCAGGCTCTTGGCTATCAGGTTGAGCCTATCCAGATCGGCACGCGCGGCTGGGTCGCTCGACCGGCGGGCTCGCAATTCGTACGCGTCCAGTGGAGTGGACCCTTCGCGAACCTCTCCGTCGTCGTTGATGAACTCCGCGTCGCGATCACGCGGGTCGCTCAGACTGGCCTGCAGCAATCCGAGCAGCCGCAGCCAACGCAGGTTAGCGCCTGTCACCTCAGGCGGATGGCGGATCTTCGTCCAGGCACCCATCGGAATAACCACGCCCAGTGACCGACCGTTACGCCGCACGTCGAGGGTGGCTGTGTAGGTGCCCAGGATGTGCCCTCCCTGCCCTATCCCGTCCAGGTCGAGCTTGACATGTCCCGACACGTCGCCGGACAGCGGGTCCGTGCCCTCTGCCGACAGCTGTATGACGCTGGTCGCGCCGCCTTGGACGACTGAACATACACGGCGCGTCGTGCGCCCGCGCGCCTTCAACAGACACGACACATCCGCCGTCTTGCCACGGTCAACCAAACGCAGTCGCGTCAACCGCGCCCCGTCCCTCATAGCCGTTCGTCGGTACTTCACGATCTTGAGAGTTCCGAGTCGAAATCCCTCGAACTCGAAGAGCGACTCACTCGACACCGATTCCTCAACTAGTCCAGGCGCCTTGGCGCGCGGCGACAGCGCGGCGTCGGGTAGGCATCCCGAAGTAAGCAGCGCTGCGAAGAGGCAGCATTGAAGCCACCAGAAAGCTGGCGTGCGAGCCGAAACGGATTGCATCGCCCCCCAAGTGCCGCCGACTCGGAGTTTTTATGAGACTTTCTGCTGCGGGGTCTTCAGGACAGGCAAAACGATGGCTTGTCGCCGAAATCGCGTCACTCAGAGCGCCACGGAACGGACGGGTCGAGCAGGTAGCCTCGCTCGTGGCTCAGGAGCACCGGTCGCAGGCCCAGCTTGCGTAGCGTCGACACGGCGACGTGGACGCGATTGATGGCGGACGTGTGCGCCATGTCTTCCCCCGGCCAACCGGCGTCGAGAACGTCGTCGAGCGCCAGCGGTTCGCCTGGCGCCTGCATGCGCTTGTCGACGAGCGCCGCGAAGATGCGGGCGAGCACTCGCTTGCGACTCAGGTCGACGTCGGCATGAGCGTCGACCGCCCGGAAGCCGCTGGCCCCGGGTCGCACGATCCAGCACGGCTTGGCCGCGCGGTCCGGCCTTTGGGACAAAAGGCGCAGAGCGAAGCGCGGATCGTCTCCCGGCGCTGAGTCAACCAACGCCTTTGCTTCCGTCACGCGCTGATGGGTATCCACGGACGACAGTTGGAGTCGGTGAATCGCAAGTGTTGCGAGCAGCGACCGCTCGCTTTGGCACTTGGTCGCGGCCCTGTCCGCACGATGCAGGGACTCGCGCGCCTCAGCAACTTTGTTCTCGTAGACATACGCGACGGCGCGCGCGCCTTCGACTAGCGACATGTACCGCCACACCCCCGCCTCCTCAATCGCGCGCCTGGCCTGATCGAGCACGGCGTGGGTCTCGACAAGTTGGCCCAGCTCGAGGTAGGCACCGGCCAAGTAGTACAGCGCGCTGCCTTCGATGTATCGATTGCCCAGCCCGCGCAGCGCTCGTACGGCGTCGGCGTGGTGCCGGATCGCGAGCTCTAGGTTGCCGCGCTCTTGCTCCAGCACGCCCAGCCCGCTGTGGATCGCACCGAGCAGCCGCGGCGCGCTCGCCGCATGCTGAAGGCCCTCTTCGAGCCGGGTCGCCGCCAGACCGAGGTCTTCGCGAAACAGCGCTATCACCCCGGTCTCGTAGGCCATCGCACCCAAGCCATCGGTTCGACCCAGGGACTGATAGCGGACCGTCGCTTTGGCGAAACAGGCCTCAGCGTCTTCGAGTTCCCCTTCACGTCGAAGCGCATGACCGAGCAGCGCGAAGCCATCCGCAGCGATGCCGACTTGCCTCGGCGCATCGCCTTGCTGGAGCAACGACAGCGCGCGCTCGTAGTGCCGCCGAGCTTCCGCCGTGGCTCCATCGATCTCGCACAGCTCGCCGATCCGCAGGTCAGCCAGGGAAACCAGCGCGTTGTCTCCGGCGGCGTTCGCCAACTCGCGCCCGTGGTTCAGATCGTCTCGCGCGCCGGACAGCCGCCCGAGATCTCGCTGCGCATCGCCCTTTGCCAACCGCAGGCGCGGGTTGCACGGATCGAGCGCCGTCGTGCGCTCGATCAGCTCGAGTCTGAGTCGATATTCGCCCCGCGCTGATAGCATTTCGTCCAGCGCGATCATCAGTCGCGTAGCTAAGGGCTGCATGCCGGCGGCGATCGCGTAGCGGTGCGCCGAAACCAGATTGTCCCGTTCGAGGACCAGTCTCGCGAGCGCCCGCTGGTCGCCGCGCAGAGTCCACTGCTCGCTCAGTCGATGGCTTAGCTGAGAGAAGTACTCCGCATGACGGCGACCAACCGCACCGGGATCGAACTCCTCTTGAAGTAGTTCTTCGGCAACTTCGCGAATCGTCTCGAACAGCGTGAAGCGCCTCTGACCGTCGTCGGTGGAGAAAGCGCGCAGCAGCGAGCGCTCGCCCAAAGACGAAAGTGCGTCGACGGCGTCGAAATCATTTTCTGCGAGAATATGCTCCGACGCTTCTGCGTCGAAGCCCCCGCGAAATACCGCACTGTTGGCAAAGAACCTCCGCTGGACCGGCGTCAGCGCGGTCACCGAGTCCAAGATGGTGGTGCGAAGACTCCCGTGGCGACCCGAATCGCCGGGCCGTTGCAACAACTGAATCGACAGCCGGTCTTCGATTTGAGCTGGTGACAGCAGTCGAGTACGGGCGGCGGCCAGCTCGATCGCCAAGGGGAACCCGTCAACGCGACGCACGATTTCGGCGATCGCGCTCTGGTCGCCTGAGCTACTCGCAGCGTCTGGGGCTACCTGGTGGGCCCGCTGAGCAAACAGTCGAGCGCCATCATCGGCGCTCATGCCAAGGACGGGTCGCTGCTGCTCGCCAGGGACGCCCAGCGCTACGCGAGACGTCAGCAGAAACTGCGCCCGCGGCGCAGCCGCCAACCACTTTGGCACCGCCTCTCGCAGATCGCCGACGAGGTGCTCGCAGTTGTCGAGAACGACCAGCAGCCGTTCCCGCTTGGCGAGCTGCCGCCCGAGTTGCTCGATGGCTGAGCTTCCCTGGCCGTCCGCCTGCGACCGGATACCGAGACCTGCCGCGACCGCCGCGCACAGATCGCCCAGTCCCGCCGCCGCGGTCAAGTCGACGAACCAACTGCCGCCACCGCCGTGCGCCGAATACGCCTCAGCATGAGTCCGAGCGAACTCCGTCGCTAGGGTCGTCTTTCCGATCCCGCCAGGCCCAACGAGTGTGACCAGTCGGGCGTTCGCATCGAAATCACCGCCGAGCGTCGCGAGCTCCGATTCGCGACCGATGAACGATGTGACGCCCTGGCCGAGGTTGGTCTTCGCTGTCGCCACCGGGGATGCAGTGTACATGGGTCCCCGCGCCTGGCGGGCATGAGCGCTGTGGCCGCGCGTCCATAGTCCTAGATAGGCGGTAGCGACTTGCGCATCACGCCACCCTCGTAGGGCGCCCCGTCGCCGCCGCGCTGAAACGCGATGTACAATGCATCACCGTGAAACACGGGTCGCTTGGCGCCGGTAGTGAACGGACCGTCGGCGATCAATTGGGCGTCTCCCTCCCCCTGAGTCGGGACTCGCTGTAGACGGTGGCTTGACGTTCCGGGGCACGACTGAAGGAAGTAGAGCCACTCGTTGTGGACCGTCAGTCCGTAGGGGGAACCGATTCGCTGAGGCAGGTCGGACTCGACTTCGCATTCGGGAGCGGCCGCGGTCTCATGAATGACCCGGCGCACGCCGTCCATGTCGAGCCGCAAGATCTGGTGCCGGCCGTCGCTCTTGGCGCGATAGTCGAGCGTGTAGACCGACGAATCGTCCACCGCGCGAATCGCTTCGCAGATGTCCGAGGAATCCCAGCTAGGCACGCGCGCCGACACGCTGGTCATCAGGTCCCAGCGCTTGAGCTGGTCGGTGTGGCAGTAGTAGAGGGCATTCGCGGAGACTCCGGCGAGCCTACCGAACTCTTTCGTGATCTCTGTTAGCGTTCGGCTAGCGGTGTCGATCGCAATGACGGGCCCAGCACGACTGCCTCCGTCGATGATGTTTGAGCTCGCGTAGATCGTTCCGTCCATAGGGATCAGCGGCTCCTTGACCTCGATGTTGCCCGTCGCAAGGAACTCGGACGCTTGTCCGTCGACGGTTTCGCGGTCACCACGAATCGCTTCTAACGCCCACTGACCGTCACCCAAGAACGCCGGGAAGTACAAGGTGCGCCCCACGACCGCCACTTCGTCACGTTCAAGGTGCCCGCCAGCGTAGAGTCGGCGAAATGCGCTGCCCGCATCGTGAGCCATTAGCACCCTGCGATCCGTCAACGTGTACGCAACGCCGTCAGCGACGCCGAGCCAGCTGATGCTGGACGAGATGTTGCAGCCAAGTACCGTTTCGCCTGGGGCGAGCTTCTGATCCATCGCCACCCCGCCAGCAC
>JAUIKB010000581.1 GCA_030430975.1 Polyangia bacterium | reverse complement strand
ATGAAGGCGGGCGTCGGCACCACGCCGTGCCGCGTCACGAACTCCCCAGCTCGCGCTTGACCGGATTGAGCCACGAGCCGGTATTCGACGCGCGTCACTCAGCCACCTCTCGACACTCCGCAAGCTCGGGCGGCAGCCACATTGCATCACCATAGGACAGAAACCGATAACCCGACCTGAGCGCGGGCGTGTAGGCGTCGAAAAGCCGGCGGCGTCCACAAATCGCTGAGACAAGGGCGAGCAGCGTGCTGCGCGGCATGTGAAAGTTGGTCAGCAGACCGTCCACGACCTTGAAACGATAGCCGGGCTTGATGAATAAGTCGGTTGAGTCGTCGAACGGACGGATGCGGCGATCCTCGCACGCGGCGCTCTCCAACGCGCGTGTACACGTGGTGCCTATCGCGATGACCGGTCCGCCGCGCGATCGCGTTTCGTCGACGAGCGCGCACAATCCCTGATCGATCACGACATGCTCAGAGTGCATGACGTGGTCGTCGAGGTTGCTCGCCTCGACCGGGCGAAACGTCCCGATCCCGACGTGGAGCGTGGCAAACCCAACTCGCACGCCGCGCTGGAGCAGCTCGTCTATCAATTCAGCCGTAAAGTGGAGGCCTGCTGTCGGGGCAGCGACCGATCCGGCATGACGTGCGAAAACGGTCTGATAGCGCTCGGCATCAGCCGAATCGTCCGGACGCTTGACGTATGGAGGCAGCGGCACATGCCCCAGTCGCTCCAGCGCATCAGCCACGCCGCGCGGTGTCTTGATCGCCACCTCCAGCTCACCGTCTTCAGCGCGGTCTGTGACGTCCGCGATCAGGTCGCCGCACACGACGCGCGTCCCACGGCGCAGCGGTCGGTTCGAGCGGCCTAGAGCCGACCAGTTTTCAGCGTTCGACCCGCCGTCTGTATCCGGCAATCGCTTCAGGAGCAGCAACTCCACCTTGCCACCGGTCGGGTCCCGTTGCCCGAATAGCCGCGCCTTCATGACCCGCGTGTTGTTCGCGACGACGAGCGCATCTTGTGGCACCAGCTGGGCGAAGTCTCGCATGCAGTGATCGGTCAGAGCGTCGCAGCGCACCTCTAGCAGCCGCGCGCCATCCCGGGCAGCCGTCGGGCGTTGCGCGATCGCCTCTGCCGGCAGCGCATAGTCGAAGAGATCGGTGTCCACGCGATCAGCGGCTGTCGAACGTCACGCCCAGACGCGTCATCTTGCGCCAAAGGGTTGTGGGGCTGATACCCAGCACCTCTGCCGCTCGCTCCCGGTTACCGTCGCATTCGCGCAGCGCGGCCTTTACGGCTTCGCGCTCGGCGTCGTCGACCATATCGGCCAATGTTTTTCCACGACTCGATGCCACGCGCGAGGTCGGTTGCGGTAGAATATCGTCGGTTGATATGACTCCTTCGGTCGACAGTGCGACCGCCTGTTCAACCATGTTCTCAAGCTCCCGCACGTTGCCAGGATAGTCGTACGCCACTAGCTGCTCCATCACGCCGTCGGCAAGCCGCGCACGTGAGTTCATCTTGCGATTGTACTTGTCCAGAAAGAACTGAAAGAGGAGCGGTACGTCCTCGCGGCGGTCACGCAGCGGCGGCAGATGAAATCGGGCGACGTTGAGCCGATAGTAAAGATCCTGCCGAAATCTCCGCTCCGCTACAGCGTCTTTCAGGTCCACGTTCGTGGCCGCTAGTACCCGAATATCGGCTGAGATGGAGCGGTTTTCGCCGATGCGCCGAAACTCACCTTCTTGAATCGCGCGCAGGAGCTTCGCCTGAAACGCCAACGTCGTTTCGGCGATCTCATCGAAAAAGAACGTGCCGCCATCAGCTTCTTCGAAGAGCCCTTTGCGCGCCGACACCGCTCCGGTGAACGCGCCGCGCGCATGGCCAAACAGCTCGCTCTCGAGCAGGGTTTCAGTGATAGCGGCGCAGTTGACGGTCACGAACGGGTGCTCCGCGCGCTTGCTGTTCGCGTGTACAGCCCGGGCGATCAGTTCCTTACCGGTGCCGCTTTCTCCGGTGATCAGCACGATCGCATCGGTCGGAGCGATCTTGACGACCCGCCCAAGGACATTTCGAATCGCTTGCGACCGGCCGATGATATTTTCAAAATGATATTTTGCTTTGAACTCCTGCGCGAACAGCTGCATCTGCCCACGCAGCATTCGGCTCTCAAGCGCTCGCGAGACCTTTACGGCGAGTTCGTCTTCGGTGAACGGTTTTTGCATGTAGTCGAGCGCGCCTAGACGCATCGCCTCGACCGCGCTCTCGATCGTCCCGTAGGCGGTCATCACGATGACTTCGGTCATCGGCTGCTCTTGCTTAACTCGGCGCAGCACCTCGACACCGTCGACGTTGCCCATTCGAAGATCCGTCAGGACCACGTCATACGCGCCGGTCGCCCCGAGTTCGCAAGCAGCGGCGCCATCCTCAGCCTCATCCACCTCGTGACCGGCGCTCCGCAACATCATGGCGAGCGTCGTGCGCATGTTGCGCTGGTCGTCTGCAACGAGGATCTTACCCACGCCGCGATGTTAGCAGCATCAACGCAGCGCTAGTAAGTGCTCACACCGAACGCGGTCGAATCGTTCAGAATCTGCCGCCGGCCAACAGCCCGGTGCCCCCTCCGACCGTTCCGGCGCCCAGCGTGAACCGTGGGGACGGTGACAGCGCGGCCTTGTCCTTCGATGATCCCAGGCCGATCACGAGCAACGTCGTGCCGATCCCGGCTCCGAGCACCGCAACCCCCAGACTGATGTTGGTCAGTAGCTTATTGCTGTTGAAGCGGTCGAAGTCTTCACGCGTAGGGTCAGCATCGAACGCGGCTTCTGCGTCGTTTACCTGAAGCCCGAACACCACCGTTCCGATGACTCCGAGAGCACCGACCCCGTAGGCCACCCACGCGAGGGGTGAAACACCCCCGCCGCCAGCGGCTTGACCGCCCGTGTCCTCTGGCTCAGCGGGGCCGCCCGGAGCAGGAGCGGCGTCCGCACGCTTGGGCATCAGCGAACTGAGCTCTACGGTGCGTTCGGTTCCCGCCCGGAGGTCGAGCTTCGTAACCTGGGAACCGTCGACACCGAGCAACGCTACCTCGTGCTCGCCAGGAAAGAGCCAAACGCGTTCACCGCCGCGGAATTCTTCGTCATCGATCCGCGCACGCAACGTCTTAGCCCCCGACAGTTCGATCAAGCCGAGCTTCGGCGTGAGCCGAGCGAGACGGTCGGTTGCGTCCACTCGATCCTGTTCGGTCGACGTCTTCATGTTCAACACGCGCTGAAATGACCGGGCCGCCAGAGCGTACTCGCCGGCTTTGTCCCAAGCATCCCCGGCGTTGATCAGGGGTGCCGAGTGGGCCTTGAGCTTGAAGGCTTTCTCGAATGCATGAGCCGCTTCGGTGTAGCGCCCCTCATCGAACGCTTTTTGGCCAGCGTTGAAAAAACGTCGGGCGTCACTTTCCGAGTCCGGGGCCGCCTGCGCCGCATCCTCACCCGCGCCTTGAGCCAGCGCCGGCATCCCCGCAGTAAGAAGCGCTGCCGCGAGTACGCCCGCCGTCCGCCGAAATCGTCGCATGACAGAGGTTTACCGCGAACTTCGTCCGTCAACAATCCGGGCGTGACAGTCGGCCCGTGCTGCTATGCTGTTGCACATGCTGCTTAGGCTTAGCGCCGTGCCGCGCCGAACTCGTCGACGCTTGATGACGGCGGCCGGAATCACGATGATCCTCGGGCTGGCGTGCCTGAAGACCCTAGACGAGTCACGCATCGACGCGAACAACCCATCCGGCGGCGCCGGCGGCCAGGGCGGATCCGGCGGCAGCCCGTCAGCCGGCAGCGGCGGAACGGCTGGCTCCGACGCTGGCGGCGGAGACGCCCCCTTAGACTCATCTGATGCAGCGAACGACGCGGATGACGGCGGCCCCAAGGACGCTGGCCCTGACGCGACCTTCGAACCGCACGACCCCTCGAAGTACCCTGTCACGACTCTGGCGGGAGCCCAACCGACCAGCATGGCGCTGGCCGCCGACGAGCAGTTCGTGTTTCGGGTTGAGCTTGACGCACCGAACGTAGCCGTCCTGAAGTACCCCGTTGGGGGCGGCGCTGGCGTCCCACTCAACGCCACCGACGTTAGCGGCGCTCTTTCGATCACGGCTCCGCCTGGCAGCCTGTTCGTGTTCATCGGCGCACGCGTCGGCGTGACCGACGAGGGCGCCGCTCTACGGCTGCTGAAAGCCCCGATGGGACTGAACCCACCCGAGGTGCTGAGCACTCCCGCGACCGTGGGCCGCATCGCGGGGGGCTACGCGACAGCCACCAGTCCTTTCGAATACTTCTTCAACGCCCGCACATCTAGCAGCGGGCAACCACATGTGATGCGAGTCGGTTTGACGACATCCGACACAGTGTCGACAACGGTGTACTCGTCGGAGTCCGGAAACGAAACGGGCGGCGATATCAGCGTCAGCTCCGGCTGCGTGTATTGGATCTCGAAAGGCGACGTCTGGGTAGCCAAACGCACTCAAGGCGCCCGCTCCGCCGCCGCGGCGCTCCAGACCGGCGACATCACCCACTTGGCCACGGATGACACCCATCTATTCTTCAGTCGGTCGAATGGTGAGATCTACGCTCGACCGCTGTTCGGAGCATCATGTACAGCCGGCTCAACGCCTGACGAATCGCTGATCACATCCGGCTTCTCTGGGATCGGCGGGA
>JAUIKB010000580.1 GCA_030430975.1 Polyangia bacterium | reverse complement strand
AGCAAAAACTCCCGTCGCTGGCGGCTCAAGCGAAGTAGCGCATGATTGCGGAGTCATCCGGCGCCGCCGTCCTTTTAAAGCGACTGGAACTCGAAGAGCTCGACAAGAACCTCTTTCGTGGACTGAGCCCGCAAGATGGGCGGCCTCGCGTGTTCGGAGGTCAGGTCGCAGGGCAAGCGCTCGTCGCAGCCTGCCGCACCGTGGACGATCGGCCTGCGCACTCGCTTCATAGCTATTTCTTGCGGCCGGGCGATCCGTCGATCCCGATCATCTACGAAGTGGACCGCATCCGCGACGGCCGGTCGTTCACCACGCGTCGAGTGGTCGGGATTCAGCACGGCGAAGCGATCTTCAATATGTCCGTTTCGTTCCAACGGCCAGAGGATGGCCTGGAGTTCCAGGTGTCGATGCCCGACACACCGGCGCCCGAGCAGGTTCCAAGCCACGATGAACGACTCGAGGCGGCCTATGCCAAGACGAAGAGCCAGCTGTTCGAGTTCCTGCTCAAGATGGAGCGGCCCGTCGAGCAGCGAGACGCCGACCCCGTCGACATCATGAATCCAAAGCCGCATCGCGGCACGCATAGGATCTGGTTTAGGGCTCGGACCCAACACCAGCGCCTGCCCGATGATCTGCTGACCCACCAATGCGTCCTGACTTATGCGTCGGATCTGTCACTGCTAGACAACTGTCTATTCGTGCACGGCTTGAGCTGGTTGAACCCAAAGCTCAAAGCGGCGAGTCTCGATCACGCGGTGTGGTTCCATCGACCGTTTCGAGCGGACGACTGGCTGCTCTACGTCATGGAGTGCACCAGCACGTCCGCTGCTCGCGGACTGAATCACGGCCGGATTTACACCGCGGCCGGAGAACTGGTCGCATCCGTCGCGCAAGAGAGCCTGATGCGAGTCATCGACTGAATGCGGCTGCTGGCGCTCGCGCTCGCCGTGTTGTGTCTGTCCGGGTGCGGACGGCAACGGGACGTTGACGCCAGAAAGAAGTGCGCGGGGTTTCTGCACCAGGGTTGGCTCGCGGTTGAACACGGTCATCACGACGCCGCGGCCGGCTGGGCGCAGCGAGCGCGAGAGCCTTGCGGGAAGGCCGATCGGCTCGGTTATGTTACGGCGCTAGCCAGCGCCGCGCGGCCTACCCCACCGGTCGCGTCGTCAGTAGTGACCGCTTACGCGGCCGGTATGGCCGAGCTCGCTGCGTTTGCGAAATTCGTGCGCGACTACCGATTGCATCCCGCGCGTATCCCCACCCGCGTTCGCCCAGTAACCGCACCCTCAGCGATTCCTCCGCTCGCGGACCCCACGCCGTGTGACCGACCTCAGTGCTCGACCACCATCGTCGCCGAACTGCCCACCGGCGTTCGGAACTACGACGTAACGTGGTCCAAAGCCGGAAAGGCCGTTCGGTTTCAGACCGAGACCGCCGGTCGCCTCCCGTGTTCGAGTCTCGGAGAGCACGAGTCGCTGGGCGAAGGTCGGTGTCGGCTGAAGTCCTCCGGCCTCGTCGGGATGGTTGCCGAAGTTCGATTCTCGAAGAACCGTACTCGGTGGACCCTGGAACCGGAACGTTAGTCGGCGCCCGATCCTTGTCGCTCGGACGAGCGGATGTGGTGCCACAACAGCGACGTCAGTTCGGCGGCGCGTTCGAAGTTCGCGCCGTGACCGGCGTCGAGTTCGACGTACGAGGACCCGGTGATACGCTGCGCAAGATCGCGCGCTTGGCGCGGACGACATAACCGGTCATGGGTCGCCCCCACCACCAAAGTTGGTTGACCGATTCGGTGCAAGACGCGCCGCGTATCGTGTCCGCGCACCGCGCTCAGCTGCCATAACAGCGCCTCCCGCGCGGGCTTCGTCTGATTGACCGAGCGCAAACGCGCCTCGACGGCCCCAGCGGGAACCCGCCGGTCGACCGCGTTGCTGTAGAGCAGCGATTTCATGAAGCGCGGTCGCAGTTTGGGCAGCAGCTCGGCTCCGACGATGCACGCCGCACCGCGTGCGGTCGGCAGCGCCGCGCGCGGGCCGCCAGCGTGCGTGACCAGGAGCGATAGGGAGCGCACCCGCGCCGGCGTCCGGAGTGCGACATGCTGTGCGATCATGCCCCCCATCGACACGCCCACCAGGTGAAACGAATCGAAACCCGCCGCATCGGCGACGCGAATCGCGTCGTCTGCGAGATCGGCCATCGTCCAAGGCCCGCGATGGGCAGTCTCGATCCGAGCGCTTTTCCCGACGCCTCGATTATCGAAGTAGGCCACGCGGCAGTCACCGCTTAGCCGTTCGAGTTGCGGTCGCCACGCCTCGCCCGGCATGGCGAAACCCATGACCATCAGAACCGGCGGGCCATTGCCGACCACGTCGTAGCCGAGCGCTGGGGACGTTTGAGTCACGTTCATGATGCTTCTCAGAGGTCGGGCCCCGGCGTGCCGGTGCTCTGCGCTTGGTTCGCCCGATGCGCATCGTACGCTCTATGGGGCAGAATTTCTGCAGGACCGTCAACCGCTGCCGACAAAACGACGAAGTGCGCGCCCTCCGGGGATCGCAACAGCGGTGCGTCCTCCGGACGGTCACTGAAAGCCGGTGACAGCGGCGCCGAGTTGAAGAAGAACGGATCCGCGTCGAGGTCCACGAAAACGCACCAGAGCGCGACTCGAAGCGCTGGCAGCGCTTCCTCGAACACCCTTCGCAGGTGGAAGATCGACAGCGCCACCGGATTCGTGCGCGTCAACAGCACGAGGGCAGGCTCCCGAGCCTCACGTATCACCGGAAGTCGCTTTGCGTGCCGGAGAAATCGATCCTCGTTGCTAGCGCCGAGCTCGATCACGCGTTGGAGATCGCCGCCCAAATAATGCAGCTGTTCCCGGCAGATCTCCTGCTGTCGACTACGCGGCCAACCTTGGGGCAGAAGAATGACGCGGGACTTGGACATCGCGGATCAGGAACAAAAATCGTCACTTTCAACATACCGTAGCCTGCGCGATAGCAACAAGTTGCCGGTCTAGCTCGATGAGTGCTTGCGCATTAACCTCATCAGGTACGTGCGATCGATGCCGCTTCGGCGCGCCGCCTCCGAGATATTGCCGCCCGTGCGCGCCAAGGCTCGGCGGGTGTATTCCGACTCGAATCTTGTCAGAATCTCCGCACGGCTGGCGCGGTACGACTGCTCGAAACGTATCGCCCCAGCGGCGTGCTCGACGCTCTCGTCAGCGGCCCAAGGCTCGGGGAACTCCCCGAGCGCGACGCTCGCCTCAACCCAGTTGCGGAGCTCGCGGATGTTGCCGGGCCAGTGGTAGCGCATCATACGCTCCAGCGTGTCGACCGTGAGCAGACTGCTGGCCGAACCGCGATAACCTGCGTCGGCGAGAAACCGCTCGATCAACTCCTCCAGATCGGCGAGCCGGTCGCGCAGCGGCGGAATGCGGATCGTGACGATCGCCAGCCGGTAGTACAGATCACTGCGGAATCGCCCCGCGTTGACCTCCTCGCGAAGATCGCGGTTCGTGGCGGCGATAACGCGCACATCGATCGGGAACGTCGCCTCGCCCCCAACCCGCCGGACTACTCGCCGCTCGAGTACGCCGAGCAGCTGAGGCTGGAGCGCCGGAGGTAACTCGCCGACCTCATCCAAGAATATCGTTCCGCCCTGGGCGCGCTCGAACGCGCCAACGTGTCGGCCACCCGCGCCCGTGAACGCTCCGCGTTCGTGACCGAACAGCTCGTTCGCCACCAGCGACGGCAGCAGCGCTCCGCAATCGACCACCACAAACGGGCCTTTGCTGCGTGCGCTCGCCGCATGGATCTCCCTGGCGACGACCTCTTTGCCGGTCCCCGATTCTCCTAAGACCAGCACCGCCGCCTCGGACTCCGCGACCCGCTCGACCTGATTCAACACACGGCGAGCCGGCGAGCTATCGCCGACGATGCTGGTGCCTGTACCGGGCGCTAGATCGACGAGCGCGCCAGCGCCGTCGAGCACGGTGACGTCGTATTCACCGACGCGCAGCACTGTCCCTGGCACCACCACCGCCTTGCGAAGCTGGCTTTCGCCAACCTTCGTGGGGCGCGTGGGATCCAGGCTAATGATCTCGATACCTGCTGGGTCGGCGCGCAACTCGAGGTGGTAGGGCGCGACCCCTGCGCCGTCGACGACGAGGTCGTTCTTCTCGTCAGTGCCAACGCTGAGGTACTCCGAATCGGTCTCGCACTCCGCCACAAGCTGGCCCGCGCGGCGTGCCTCGGCGCGGATGGTCTTGATCCGTTGCTTAGCCGGCCGAGGCAAGCGGGTAGTGCCATCCATGACCGCAGTGTCGCAAGCCCGAGCCGCGAACGCAAAACGCTTTCTTCGGGGGCAATCCTACCCCGGTCGTCGGAGCCGGGGATCGATCGCGTGCGGATCGCCTCGCGAAAGCAATTCAGGACTAGAAGATGTTGCGGTAGCACCCGACGACGATCTCGATCGTCGCGGACTCGGAGCCAGCCCGAACCTGGTCACAGGAAGCGTCGCACAGGATCAGTCGCTCCGGATTGTCCTTATCGTCATAGTAGAAGCCACCGGTGGTTTCCCCGCAATCGTCGACGCTGTCGACGAACTTGAACTTCGTTGACGGGTCATTTTTTCCTGGCGTGAATTCGATCTCGACGCTCTCCGGTTCGAGCACGGTGTCTGGCGGTGCTGCGGGTACGCCGTACTCGCAGC